>CBFGYO010000090.1:0-16373 GCA_965652975.1 uncultured Chitinophagaceae bacterium
TTTTAGTCCAAGGTCCAGGCCGCTAATCACCACCCTCTGAAACTATTGCCTGAAACAGCACCGTACTAATTGCTTCAACCATATGTTGATCCAATCCTGTGTTGAATCAAGGGCCTGATTAAAAAAGTCCTGACAAAAGGAGCATGCATTTTTTGCGTGCTCTTTTTTTATTGCATGCAGGCCTCCCACAGCGTGACCGTTTGCTGCGCTTCTTTTACATCATGCACCCGTAAGATCGTAGCACCCTGCATAAGGCCAATTGTATGTAAAGTTGTAGTTCCGTTGAGGGATTCGTCGGCAGTGATACCAAGGGTTTTGTATATAGTAGCTTTGCGCGAAATGCCAAGCAAAACGGGAAGGTGCAGCAGCCGGAACACTTCCAAATTGCGCAGCAGTTCAAAGTTGTGAGCGATCGTTTTCCCAAAACCAAATCCGGGATCGATGATGATGTCCCGGATCCCCGCACGTAATAAGTCATCCCTTTTTTTTATAAAGAAATCCAGCACCTCCGCAGTTACATTTGAGTATTTAGGAGCAGCCTGCATGGTTTGCGGCGTTCCCTGCATATGCATCAACACATAGGGCACACCAAGAGATGCTACGGTAGCAATCATAGCGTCGTCCATGCGTCCAGCACCGATGTCGTTAACGATACACGCACCAGCCGCTACTGCTTCACTGGCCACCTGCGCATAATAGGTGTCAATAGAAATATATGCTTTGGGAAAGTTTCGATGCACAGCAGCTATTGGATCCAGCACACGGCTCATTTCCTCACTTGCACTTAGTTTATCGCTTCCCGGCCTTGTACTTTGTCCGCCTATATCCAGTATGGTGGCGCCCTCCCGCAACATTTGTTCCGCCTGCCTTAGCACCGCATCTGTACCGGGCATGCGACTGCCTGCGTAAAAAGAATCGGGGGTGATATTAATGATTCCCATAACGATCGGCTTCTCCACCACCAGTAATCTTCCTTTGCAATTGAGGGTAAACATTAGGCTTTGTTCGTTATTTTTGAAGCTAAAGTAAAGTAGAAAGCTTGAAATGCCCGGAACTGCAAGGGTTGCCAGGTATTTAAATCAAAACATTCCCGAACATCCGTTTCCGGATTACCATGACAAATACCAACAAACAATACGACGAAGCCATCGAATCCTGCCGCACGATTTTTTTGAAAAAGGCGCGCGACTACGGCACAGCATGGCGTGTGTTGAGGACCATTTCCATAGTAGACCAGATTTTTATCAAAGCCCAACGTATCCGCACCATCCAGGAAAAGGGCCAGCAAAAAGTAGCAGATGATATTGCAGCAGAATTCAAAGGCATTATTAATTATGCCATTATCGGTCTTATCCAGTTGCAACTTCCCCAACAAACTCCCGAAGAACTGGAAGTAGAAGAAGTGGGCGACTGGTACGATAGCAACGTTCGCACGGCAAAACAGTTGATGGAAGACAAAAATCACGATTATGGTGAAGCATGGCGAAGCATGAGCCAGGAAAGTTTTGTTGACCTGATACTAATGAAGCTGCAGCGCATACGCCAGATACTTGCTAACGAGGGCAAGACGTTGATCAGCGAAGGGGTGGATGCCAATTACCTGGATATCATCAACTATGCTGTGTTTGCATTGATATTAATGAACCAGGATTAATAAATTAAACGTAATGAAAGCATTGGTAACATTGGTGCGGATCCTTGTCGGACTTTTATTTATTTTCTCCGGCCTGGTAAAAGCCAATGACCCGCTCGGACTCAGCTACAAAATGCAGGAGTTTTTCGAACTCTGGGATATGTCGAAGTTCGACCGGTATACGCTTGCACTCTCTGTATTGATGAATGCCTTCGAGATTATTGCCGGCTTTGCACTATTGATCGGTTGGAGGGTACGGATCTTTATATGGTTGTTATTATTAATGATCCTCTTTTTTACTTTTCTTACTGGTTATACCTACGTCACGGGCAAACCCACCAATTGCGGATGTTTCGGAGATTGCCTGCTTATAAGTTCAAAAACATCATTTTTAAAAGATGTAGTGCTCACCCTGCTCATAGGATTTCTTTTTTTCCAGCAACGCTGGATCAAACCCGTTTTTTCCAACAGGGCGAGTGCTATCACCATGTTGTTGGTTACGATTTTCAGTTTCGGATTGCAATGGTTCGCGCTTACCTACCTGCCCTTGGTAGACTGCCTTCCTTATAAAAAAGGAAATAATATCTCCGAAAAAATGAAGATGCCGGCAAATGCCATTCCCGACAGCACCGTTATTACTTTCGTTTATGAAAAAGACGGTAAAGAAGTAGAGTTTACTGCTGATAAGTTTCCTGCCGACTTCAAAACGCCTCCATATACCTTTAAAACCCGTTACGACAAGGTCATTCGAAAAGGAATGAACAATGAGCCCCCGATAAAAGGATTTACGCTTACTGGCGAATCGGGAATCGACTCTACGCAGATTGTTTTAAATCACGATTACACCGTATTATTAATTATTGAAAACTTCGGTGTACCCGTTTCAAAATGGAAAGGTGGATTTGAAAAGATTTACCAGGCAGCGAACATTAAAAATATTCCCGTGTATGCTGTTGTAAGTAACCGGGCAGAAGCAGTTAGAAATTTTGCCGGTACTTCATTCGCAGGCATACCCGTATTCAACTGCGATTTCACTGCGATTAGAACAGCAGCGCGTACCAGCCCTACCATTTATTTTCTCAAAAAAGGTACGATCCAGGGAAAGTGGAGTTACAAAACAATGGAGGCATTAACCGATGAGCTTGAAGCGATGAACGTACAACCTTCTGTTGCACAGCCGGTGCAGGTTGATACCTTCAGCATTCAGGGCGGGAGTAATGATTCGCCAAAAGGGAACAAGTAAACATGTGGAAATATATTTTTAAAAAGCTCATCTATGGTCTGCTGGTATTGGCCGGGGTTGTAGTATTGGTTTTTTTTCTTTTCCAGGGTTTTGGCGATCCTTCCCGCATCGTTATGGGTCAGTCAGGTGATTCCACCACGCAGGCCAACATCCGCAAAGAACTTTATCTTATCGATGACAAGGGAGTTCCCATTCCTAAATTCAAACAACTACTTTATTATATCAATGACGTGTCGCCCATGGGTGTGCACACGCGCGCGGAAATCGAGTCAAAAAAACTTAGAGGGTTTTTTATCGGGGGAGAAAAAAAATTAGGCCTAAAAATACCTTACCTCCGTAAATCATACCAAAGCAAACGGGAAGTAGGAAGTATCTTGATGCAGGCGTTGCCGGGCACTTTATTACTGGCAGTTGCCGCCATGTTTATTGCAATGCTTATCGGCATACCATTGGGTGTGCTCGCTGCCGTACGACAAAATACCTGGATGGATACCAGCGCCATTTTTGGAAGCATTGTGGGCATTTCGGCGCCTTCCTTTTTCATGGGGATCATCATCGCGTATGTATTTGGCTTTTTATTGGGCGACTGGACGGGTTTGCATATTTCGGGAAGCTGGATGGCCATCGATGAAGTAACCGGTGAGCGCCGCCTTAGTTTGCAAAACCTGATATTACCTGCACTTACGCTGGGCATACGGCCCCTCGCAATTATAACCCAACTTACGCGCAGCGCCATGCTCGACACACTTGACCAGGATTACATCCGCACGGCATATGCAAAAGGTCTTCCCGCAAGAAAAGTGATCTGGAAACATGCACTGCGCAATGCTCTCAACCCGGTGATTACAGCAGTTACTGGATGGTTTGCCGAATTGCTCGCCGGTGCATTTTTTGTGGAATACATTTTTACATGGCAGGGTATTGGCAAAGTGACAGTAGATGCACTAGAAAAGCTGGACTACCCGGTAGTTATGGGAGCCGTGTTGGTCGCCGCAAGTTTTTTCATTTTAATCAACATACTGGCAGATATTTTGTACGGTATTATTGATCCACGAGTCAGAATTCAGTAGTAACTTACAGTAGAAGATTGTTTGCTTAATTCCCCGGACAAGTTTGATTCATTGATTTTCCCGGTAATATGTTTACTGACTGGTAGATGTTCTGGTTTCTTGATAATTATTTACTCCCCTTTTTATCATTTAAATCGCGTGACATGGAGAAGATAACAATCATTTTAAATAGAAAGGAATCACATTTTAACTATATATCTATAGGATGTTCGCTCGACGAAGCGCTTTGCAGGATGAGTTGTGAAGGCACCGATCACCTTGTGGTGATGGATGAAGATGGCCGCTTCAAAGGTGTGATCACCGAACATGATATTGCTTCCAAAGCATTGCTCGAAAAACTTTCCCTTACAAAAACACCGGTACGCAAACTTGTTAATAGCAACCTGCCGATCGCTTCTACCGAAGATACTGTAGAACAATGCCTGCAAAAAATGCAACGGCACCAGGTGCGCCTGTTACCCGTTTTCGAAGGCTTTATGTTCAAAGGAATAATATCGGCTGACGATATTCTACGGGAAGCTGCGAGCAACCGTACTGAAATTTTTGACGAAGACGAGTCGCGCCTCGTTTACTGAATCAATACTTCGTTGATTACACGTTGACCGAGTGCTTCATTCACCCGCTGCCTTATTTTATCTTTCTGGTATCCCAGTTCCTGTTTTAGCGGGGCAACATTGGTAGTGATGATAAGTTTATCTCCAATGATCTGTAATTTATCTGTGTAACGGGCTACTGTTTTTCCCATGATCTGCTCCCACACATCTTCAATCTGCAATGCCTGTATGCCACCTTTGATACGGCTTTTATTCAGGAATTCATTAATTGCATCACCAAGCGAGAATTGGGCCATTGGGCAAAGTTAGTTGATAAGATAAAAACTAAAAGATAAAAGATAAAAGTTATACCAGGCT
The DNA here is from genome assembly GCA_965652975.1 of uncultured Chitinophagaceae bacterium. Classification (GTDB taxonomy): domain Bacteria; phylum Bacteroidota; class Bacteroidia; order Chitinophagales; family Chitinophagaceae; genus CADEDV01. The sequence continues at coordinate 4,858 of CBFGYO010000090.1, forward strand.
CGTGCCCCGAATGGATACAACTTTTATCTTTTACCTTTTATCTCAAAGAAGAATTAACTGAAAGTGAACACCCAATTGCTCCAAATGACTTCGCAACCTTTCCTCATTGGTATCCGTAATAAACACCTGTCCTTCATTTTCAACACACACTTTTTGTAAAAGATTCTTTACTCTTTCTTCATCCAGTTTTTCAAATACATCATCCAGCAGCAGCAGGGGAGGGAAGTGCTTCTCTTTATGCAGCACGTCCATTTCCGCAAGCTTTAGTGCAAAAAGCAGGCTTTTGCGCTGTCCCTGCGAAGCAATGTTCTTGAACAACTGGTTGCCAAAAGTTATTTCAAGATCGTCGCGATGCACACCTGTGGAAGTTCGCTGCGCCAGGAAATCCCTTTGGCGTGTGGCTGCCAGCAATTCGCCGAAAGGGTGCTGTAATAAACTGCTTTCGTAAAAAATATTTATGTCTTCGGATTGTTGTGCAATCTCCTGGTACAGGTGTTTTACAGATGGAAGAAACGACACCAGGAATGCTTTGCGTTGATTGAAAATGATTTCACCCGGTTTGATGAGTTGTTCGTCCAGCACATCAAGTAAAGACAGATCTTTCCTGCCCGTTTCTGCAAACTGGCGGAGCAGCGAGTTGCGCTGTTCGAGTACTTTTTTATAAATGATGAGTTGGCGCAAATATTCCGGATCAAGTTGTGATAGCAGCGCATCCAGGAAATTGCGTCGTTCCCGGCTATCGCCGGTAATCAACGACGCATCATCCGGAGCAATGATCACAAGCGGATACCGGCCAATATGCTGTGAGAATTTTTCATACGGCTGCTCGTTGACCATAAATTCTTTCTTACCGTTTTCCCGTAAAATGCAGACCGATTTTTCCGGTTTGTCGAAGAGAACAAAATTGCCTTCGAGCCTGAAGCCATCCTTGGTTTGCTGTACATTATTTGCATCCTGGCGGGTAAAGTAGCTGCGGGTAAAACAGAGGTAATGTATGGCGTCGAGCAAGTTGGTTTTGCCCACGCCATTTTTTCCGCAAATGCCCACAATCTGCGTGGTAAAGTCGAATTGACGGTGACTGTAGTTTTTGAATTGCAGCAGTGATATCGATTGCAGGGTAAGCATAAAGGCTGCAAGATAAGCTCTGACTGTCGGGATATTAGCTAACCCGTAAAGGAAGAGCGAGAAACAAAGCGGGAGCGGGGATTGTAACTCTCGCTCCCGCTCTGTTTCTCGCTCTGCCGTTGCTACTATAGCAGATCGCGGTGCGCTAAACCGCTAACCACCTCAAAACCACCCCAAAACTTTAAAATACAGAACTTCAAATCTTTAGCTTTTTCCCTTATTTTTGCGTCCCGTAAAACGGATATATAAAATCAAATCTTTTAGCCGGTGGCTACCCAATTTTCTAAAGAAACATACCTCTACTGGTACGAACTGATGCAACTCATTCGCCAGTTTGAATTGATGGCAGAAGAAAAATATAAAATGGAAGGAAAGATCCGTGGATTTTTTCATGCCTATATCGGCCAGGAAGCGATTGCTGCCGGATGCATGACAGCCACGCGACCCGACGATCTGTTTATCACTGCTTATCGCGATCATGGATTGGCCATTGCCAAAGGTGTGTCGGTGAATAGCTGCATGGCTGAATTGTACGGAAAGGCTACAGGCTGTGCCAAAGGCAAAGGTGGAAGCATGCACTTTTTTGGTAAGGAAGTTGGATTTTATGGAGGTCATGGTATCGTTGGTGCGCAGATTGGTACTGGTGCCGGACTGGCATTTGCCGAGCAATACCGCGGTACAGATAAGGTAGTGCTTTGTTATTTTGGCGATGGCGCCGCCCGCCAGGGAATGCTGCATGAAACTTTCAACCTGGCCATGCTCTGGAAGCTACCAGTGATATTCATTTGCGAGAATAACAATTATGCAATGGGTACCTCCGTACAGCGGACTTCAAACGTTACGGATATTTATAAACTGGCTGATGGATATGATATGCCTGCAGATGTAATCGATGGCATGACCCCCGAATCGGTACACGAAGGTGTGGGCAGAGCGGTGAAAAGAGCGCGTGAAAAAGGCGGCCCCACACTGCTGGAGATTAAAACATATCGCTACAAAGGTCACTCGATTAGTGATCCTCAAAAGTACCGTACCAAGGAAGAAGTGGATGAGTACAAAGGAAAAGATCCAATACAGGTAGTGGTGAAAAAAATCCTGGATAGCAAATTTGCCACACAGGAAGAGATTGATGCAATTAACAAAAGAGTGGATGCCATTGTAGACGGTTCAGTAAAATTTGCTGAAGAAAGTCCCTGGCCTGATGATGACGAAGTGTTGAAAGATGTTTATGTCGACAAAAATTATCCATTTATTGTCGATTAATCAATATCATAAAACGTAAGGAAAAAAATAAACTGTAATTACATTATGTCAGACAAGAAAATTGTGACAGGGGAAGGTGGTGAAGTAGTGATTGCAAAAGCCAAAGATTTTTGGGCTCGCAACAGCAAAGCGATCATGATCGTATGTGGAGCTGTAATATTACTGGCCGGCGGCTGGTTGATTTACAAAAACTATTTCAGGGAGCCTCAGAATTTGAAAGCAAGCGAAGCGCTTTATAAAGCTGAGGAGTACTATCGTATGGACTCATGCAACCTTGCCCTCAATGGCGATGGACAGCATATGGGTTTCCTTCGCGTAATAAGCCGGTACAAAGGCACGGACGCAGCTAACCTGGCTCATTTTTATGCTGGCAGTTGCTATCTTAAAATGGGCGATAATCAAAATGCTATCAAACACCTGAAGGAATTTGAAACCAGTGCCAAACAAATTCAGGCCAGGGCTTACAGGTTGTTGGCCGATGCCTATGCCGATGCTGGTAACAATAATGACGCCCTCAATTATTACAAAAAGGCCGCCAGGCATTTTGAAAAAGACCAATCCCAGTCTGCCGAGGCATTGTTTATGGCCGCGTATTTTGCCGACAGGGTAATCAAGAATCAAAAAGAAGCAATCGAGTTATACAAAGAAGTGAAAGAGAAATACCCCAATACCCAACAGGGCATGCAGGTAGATAACTATCTCGCGCAACTGGGTGTTTATAACGTAAACTGATTATGGCTGACGTAAGCAACAGTAAACTTTTACAAATTGGTACAGGCATCCAGAACATTAAGGATGCCTGTATCGTTTTGGTAAAGACCGAGTGGAATGCAGCTATTGTAGATGAGCTGGAAAAGGGTTGCGTAGAGGAATTACAACGTCAGTCCGTTAAAAAAATAATTGTGTTGACAGTACCAGGTGCTGTGGAGATTGCCTTTGCTATCAAGACCTACTGGGATAATGCCAACTACAAAAAAAGTAAGCACCCTCACGCATTTATTGCATTGGGTTGCGTGATAAAGGGTGATACGCCCCATTTCGATTATGTATGCAGGTCGGTAACCGATGGCGTTACCCAGCTTAATCTTAGCTTGCCTGTGCCTACTATCTTCGGCGTGTTAACGGTAAATGACGACACACAGGCGCGCGAAAGAATTGGCGGCAGCCATGGCCATAAAGGGCAGGAGGCTGCAGTTACTGCTCTTAAAATGATTTCACTGCAACGTTCATTAAGTAAATAGTGTGGCATTCATGAATGTGCAACTTTTCATACCCTGTTTTGTAGACCAGTTGTATCCTACCACGGCATTCAATATGGTGAAGGTGCTGGAAAAAACAGGCTGTACTGTTACGTACAATGCATCTCAAACCTGTTGTGGTCAACCGGCTTTCAACGCCGGATTTTGGGAAGAATCGAAAGCCGTGTGTACAAAGTTCATCAAAGACTTTAAAGGAAGTGATTATATCGTAGCGCCAAGCGCCAGTTGCGTAGGCTTTGTAAAAAATTACTATAGTAAGCTGTTTGAAAATTCATCACTCCATCACGAAGTAGCGGACACGGGCAGACGCATTTATGAATTTTCAGATTTCCTGGTCAATGTTTTACAGGTAGAAAATCTTGGTGCCACTTTGGATGGTAAAGCTACTTACCACGATAGCTGTGCAGGCTTGCGCGAATGCAAGATCAAAACAGAGCCCCGAAGATTACTTTCATATGTGAAGGGACTTTCGCTGCAGGAGATGAATGATGTGGAAACCTGTTGCGGTTTCGGCGGAACTTTTGCAGTAAAATTTGAAGCTATCTCCATAGGTATGGGCGAACAAAAAGTTGAAAATGCATTGGCCACAGGCGCCCAATATCTCATTTCTACCGATCACTCCTGCCTCATGCACCTGCAGGGCTATATTGATCACAAAGGTTATTCTTTAAAAACCATGCATATTGCGGATGTGCTTGCTTCGGGATGGCATTAGGGAGAGATAAAAGTTAAAAGATAAAAGTTTTTTCAGGCGGTCTTTAATTTTATTTTTATTCTGTCATTCTCTGCTATAGCCTTATTTGTTTTCTTTCTTATTGCTTTCAAAAATAACTATCTAGTTCATCACTATGTGTAAACTATGATGTTCTTTGTGTCTATGTGGTAAAAAAAGCGCATAAAGTATATTCCAAAAAAAAACGATTAAGACCATTTCTACTAGATAAACTTTTATCTTTTATCTTTCATCTTTTATATCCTCCGCTGCTCCGCCAACTTTCTCCGACATTAAGTACAACGTGAATGATAAAAAGTAAAACATTTTCTCCAACTTCATTTAATTTTGATATCCATTCTAAACAATTAACGTATGGCTTACTGGCTTGTAAAATCTGAACCTTCAGTGTATTCGTTTGAGCAATTACAAAAGGACAAGCAAACCCGGTGGGATGGAATTCGCAATTATGCAGCAAGACTACATTTGCGGGCGATGAAGAAAGGAGATGAGGTACTTTATTATCATAGTAATGAAGGGCTCGCTATAGTTGGTATTGCAAAAGTGGTGAAAGAGGCCTATCCCGATCCCACGGCAGAAGGCGACACCTGGTCGGCGGTGGATATTAAAGCACACCGAAAACTCAAAAATCCCGTGTCCCTGGACGTTATAAAAAAAGATAAGCGCCTCGCGAATATGGCGCTTGTAAGGATCGGACGCCTGTCTACACAACCCGTAACCGATGCAGAATGGAAGGTGATAATGGAACTGGCGGGTGAAAAATAGGCTATAGTCAAAACGACAATCGGTTTCATGAAATAGAAGAGTTCTTGGTAGTCACGACGAGGCGCAAAGAAAAGCTCTTTGCGCCTTATGCATCATACTTACCACACTTTGCGTGAAACATCTTCCCAAATCTTTTTAGCATGGGTTACTTTTTTATGACCACGAGTATTAATTACTTGTTCTAACGATAAAAAAAGTATAGCCATGAATAAATTAATCATCGGGCTGCTACTCATTGCAGCCACGGCAGGCACATTCTATGTGCTGCAGAAAAAGAGAAGTAACGTTACTAATGATTATGTAAAAAAGGAACTCATCCTCGGAAAATGGAAGATCAAATCTTATGATGCCGTCGAAGATTCAAGTCACTCGCTGCTGGTTGGCATTATGGCGCTCGTAGACTCCAACACGTTCAAATACACCTACGAATTTACAAAAGACAAAAAGGTTTTAAGATTGCTCGGTGATTCGGGAAGCATAGATACCTCAGAATTTGATTGGCAAAACGACTTGCTGCTTTGGAAAGAAGACAGGCAGGATACTACTGGCGAACTTTTGCTGGTTAAGAAATTGGACAAAGACAGCTTGCGACTGATGAGCGACGACAGTACGCAGATCATCTTCACGCGTGAGAAATAATTACGCATAATCGAATGCTTCTTAAAATATGCATAGATGCTTTATGTATTTTAAGAATAGCTGCATCCCATTTACAACTTAAACTATACGTGATGAAATCATACTTACTGGTTGCGGCTATCGCGATCATCGCAGCCTTATTTTCCTGTAATACCAATACAGGTGACCATAAACCTGAAATAGCGCAAACACAAAATATCGAGATAGCAGATTTCAAGGAACAGGAATTGGCTAATAATATGGTCGACAGTAGCGTCACACAGGAAGAAGAAAAAGAAGATAAGAAAAAGAAAACTTACCAGGCAAAACCGTCGGCGGATGCAAAGGTAGACTGGGATAAAAAGATCGTCAAAAATGCGAATCTCAGTATGGAGGTAAAGGATTACAATGTTTACAATACCAGTATCCGGCAAAAGGTGCGGGAACTCGGCGGTTATATAGCACAGGAAGAGCAGAGCCAGTCTGATTATAAAATTGAAAACACCGTAACTATCAAGGTACCGGTGGAACAGTTCGATGCAGCCGTGGCAGTATTTTCCAGCGATGTAATTAGAGTGAACGAAAAGCGGGTTACATCGCAGGATGTAACCGCGGAATATGTCGATACAAGATCGAGAATGGAGGCAAAAAAACACGTACGCCAACGATATATCGATTTGCTTCGGCAGGCAAAGAACATGGAGGAAATTTTAAATGTACAGCAACAGGTGAATGGTATACAGGAAGAAATTGAATCAGCGGCAGGTCGTATTCAATACCTGGGACATGCATCTACGTTTAGTACCATACAGCTTACTTATTTCCAGGTATTGAACATTTCGGCCAAAGACACCGCGCAGCCCACTTTCGGAGAGCAATTGAGCCATGCATTCAAAATGGGCGGAAACTGGTTTGCCAATTTACTGATCGGGCTGGTATCAATATGGCCATTGCTTTTCCTGGGGCTGCTGGCAGTGTTATTATTTCGCAGGTATAGTAGCAGGAAAGCACCCTTACAAAATGGAGGCGTTACAGGATCGGGGCAGTAGTATTAACTTTATGAATGGGAAAAAAGAAACTGGTCATTCTTACTGGTGCAGGCATCAGTGCCGAAAGCGGGTTGAAAACTTTTCGTGATAGTGATGGACTTTGGGAAGGTTATGAAATAGAGGATGTGGCCACGCCAAGAGCATGGAAGAAGAATCCTAAGCTTGTACTCGAATTCTATAACTACCGGCGTAAAAATGTGCTCGATGCAAAACCCAATGACGCGCATTTTGGTTTGGCTGCATTGCAGGAACATTTCGACACCACCATCATCACCCAAAATATAGATGACCTTCACGAAAGGGCAGGGTCAGCGAATGTTCTGCATCTTCATGGTGAAATATTCAAAATGCGCAGCGAGCTGGATGAAACGCTGATCTATGATATACGATCCGATATCCAGATTGGCGACAAAGCGGATGATGGTGCACAACTACGACCACATATCGTATGGTTTGAAGAACCTGTTCCTAAAATTGCGGAAGCAATTCCTATTGTCAGGCAGGCAAACATTTTTGTTGTTGTAGGCACTTCACTCGTCGTTTACCCCGCAGCAGGGCTGGTGGATTATGCGCCACTAGGCATCCCTAAATTTATTCTTGACAAAAAAATACCTTACACTTCCTCTTCGCATAATATTACTGCTATTGAAAGCCCGGCGACAACGGGAATACATGAATTAAAATCGAGGCTGTTGGCGATTTGCTAGGAGCTCAAAAGAGTAAGCCCTTAGCTTATTTTGAGCTCCTAGTATGAAATTGAACCCCATGCATCTCCAATTCCTTCAATACCGGGTTATAGATTTCTTTATGAGTGGGAATATGCAGACCAGTAAGTTTGATCTTGTTTTCGAGAATTAATTTAGCAGCAATACCGAGTGGCAGGCCGACTGTTTTTGCCATCGCTGTACGTAAATTATTTTCTCCTTTTACTATCAGCGAACTTGCGATGTTATGCGTTTCGTTGTTTATCCTGTATTCCAGTTCATGCAACATCACGATCATGTCTTTATCATAAGGGCGGAGCGAAAGTTTTCTTTCTACTGCAAATTGCAGGATATCGGCTGCGCTACAGAGACCTTTATTTACAAGCGTATCCCTGTCGTCAAGTCCCAGGAAAAAAAGTTGTTTAAGCGTCAGGTTGGCTTCATGCATTTTGTGCGCGAGATAGGCCGCTGCCTTATTCTTTACAGCATCGATCTCTATCTCCTGGATATTACCCCCTTCATCCGCAGTCATAAAAGAAGATGGTAGCTGTTCACCTACAACTGTAGCCTCGTTTTCGGCCTCCATCAGTTTCATCAGGCTTTCCAAAAGATCCTTGGTTTCTGCAAGTCTCTCAGAAAGCTTCTGGTTCATCCACTCGCCAAAACCGTTTTTATCCATATGTTCCTTGAACGCCTGGTAAAGGGATTTCCCATCAGTTTGATATTGCGGTGTTTCATCTACCATTTTTAGATCGATCACATTTTTCCACCCGGCCATAAAGTCGGGGTGCCGCAGGGTGGTGCGAATGAATGTCTGGGTGTGTTCCAATCCATACAATGGTGTATAGCTGAGTGAATCGCGGTTGGGATACCAGCTCAGTAAACCAAGCTCCGGAATTTCAATCAACCGGTCGGCGGTAAACAATTCTTCGTAGGCGAGTTTCTTTTCTTCCCCGTTTTCACGGTAATGGGCACCCGCTTTTCCCGCCATGATTATATTACGCGGATTCCAGCTTATTTTATAATGCCAGGGATTGTCGTCACTTTCGGGGGCTACCAGTCCACCGCAATGGGAGCGAAAGGAAATAATCTCTCCACCATCCGCGTGTATCTCATCAATGATCTGCATAGCACTCATATGATCAATACCGGGATCGAGTCCCATTTCGCACAAAAAAAGAACCTTGTTTTTTTCAATATCCGGCTGCAAGGTCCTTATTGCGTCATCTACATAGGAAGCTGTAAGCAGGTGTTTTCGGTACTTCACACAATCCTGGGCCACTTCAATGTGAAGGGTAGGGGGCAGCAGTGAAATAACCAGGTCCGATTGCTTGATATATTTTCCACGCTCCTGTGCATCCCGGATATCGAAGGATAGCGCTGTGGCTTTTTGCGAATGGCCAACCTTCGATTGTGCGAGTTTGAGGTCGGCATCAACCACCAATACTTTCCAGTTGCCGGTAATGGCATTTTCAAGTAAATAATCAATAAGCACTGTTGCAGACTTGCCTGCGCCAAAAAGTAATACCGTCTTCATTCATTTCTTTATTAATCGGGAATGCTATTTGCAGTAATTCAGTATTCCCTGTGCTCAAAGATTAAAATTTATTTTTACAAAAACCTTTTTTATGTCAAAGTACCTTCTCGTTGCAGCAATGCTTTTTTCCACCGTAGTATCCGCACAAAAATTCCAGTTTGGTGCGAAAGCAGGCATTAATATCAGCAATTTTACCGGGGGTGATTTCGAAGATGTGGAGAAAAAAGCGCTCGTAGGTTTTCATGGTGGCGTGTATTTGCGTTTTGCGCTGGCCAATATATCGATACAACCCGAGGCAATGATCTCTACACAAGGGGCAAAAATAGACAGTGTGTCGGGTAGTTATGATTGGAAGCTCACCTATATCAACGTACCGATAATGGTGCAGTATCGTTTTACAGGCGGTGTTTATATCGAAGCAGGGCCACAGGTTGGATTTAAAATAGATGAAAGCATTCCCAATCAAACGATCGATGAATTTGCCAATGGCCTTGATTTTTCCATTGCAGCAGGCTTAGGATATCGCACCAAAGGTGGTCTCGGCCTTGGAGGAAGATATACGGTTGGAGTTTCCAAAGTTGGCGACTTCGAACCTTCAAATGGCATAAATCCGGATTTTAAAAACGGGGTGATTCAAATCAGTGTCTATATTCCGCTAACGAGATAAGATAAAAGATAAAAGTTGTACATAGTTGGAAAGCACGATTGCTTACAACTTTTATCTTTTAACTTTTATCTCATAAATCGGCCATATCCCTGGCTGATTGTGTAGAAAGAATATTCAATATCCTGTATCGCACTTTGATGCCCCTGTTTGTATCGGGCATACGTATCGTCAACGAACCGTTGGGTGAAACAGATTTGAAGGTGATCACATCAATGCGAAGCGGTTCTTCAGTCGGCTTCAGGTATTGGAGTTCCACCAGCACTTTATCAAGCACATATTTAGAGTCGTTGTATAATGTAAGCTGCAGGTCGCGGATGCCGCCAAAAGCAACAATCTGGTAGTTATTACTTTTTACCGACACCTGGCTTAGCAGGCTTTTATTTACTACAGGCTTGGATTCTGATTTCGGCGCTACTGGTTTTTCGTTTGTTGTTTCAGTTTGCGTTTCAGAAGTAGCCACTTCTTCCGTTGGCGTTGTCGTTCTCACTTTCCGAGTACGCTCACCACGTTCATTTACTTCTGTATTCTGCGGGGGAACTTCTGCCAACACTTCTTTTGTTCTGAGGTCAGGCGAAACTGGTTCAGGCATTATTGCTTTTTGTGTTGCCGGAGCTTCTACAGTTTTTTGTTCAGCAACTTTCGCATTGCGCACGGGTTCGCGTAATTCGGTTGATGCACTATTTACCTGCGGTGATGCTTTGTACGATTCTTCATGTTCGGTTGCATTAGCTGAGGGTACCGTTTCTTCGCTCGCCTGGTCAATCGTTGTTGAATGCTCTACTGCATTGGTGTCATCCACTACCGAAGGATTGGTTGGTTGCTCCGTGGTTTCACTGGCTGCAACCAATTTTTTACCGGCATTTGACTTCATCGTAAACCCGATGAGTATGCCTGCACCAACGATTGCGATTACGACAGCAACTTTCTTTACCGTTTGTAAAATGAAAGCCTTATTGGCGATACGCTGTTTTCTTTCCTGCAGCGTTTTTACATACATTTCTTTTATCTCATCCAGCGGTTGTGAATATTTTATCTCTGCAGTAACGGGGTTTTCGGTGATAGTGATTGTTTTTGCAGGCATAACCGGTTCGGCAGGTGCAGTTGCGGGTTTGCTTGCGGGCATATATTTTTCAAATGCCGCAGGCTGCGACTGTACTGGTGTAGCTACAGGTGCGGAAGGCCCAGGGGTTGGTGTAGCTGCAACCATAGCTGCTGCCACGGGTTGGGCAGGAGCACTTCCCTTTGGCATCGTTACAAAAACAGACTTTTTAGCTACCGGTGTTGTATCTGCTCGTGGAGTTGTTACGGGTGGCGCTTCAATTGGCGTTTGTTGTGCCGGAATTATTTCTTCGACGATTGTGGCCGCGGGAACTTCGATTATAGGAGTTGAAACAGGTGTTGCTGCCGGAATGGCGACAACGGGAGTTTCTGTTTGTATTGGGGCTGTTACCTGTTTTACCGCTTTTACTTCTCTTACTTCAGTTTGCTGTTGGGGTTCCGCTTCCTTTTTTTCGTCTGTTCCTTTTTTATAAAAACGGTCATATGGTTGTTCTTCCACAATGGGCGCATAAGGCTCCAATTCAGGAATTTCACCAGGGTAGCGCCATGCGGCACTCTTTCCATTTACCCAGATAAGGTCGTAGGCTTTCAGACCAAACTGCACTATTTCATCCAGGCTGTAGGGCCCGGTTTCCTTATTATTGCGAAGCAAGAGGTAACTGGTCATGATCCGTTTATTTGGTAACTACGAAACAACGAAAAAACAGTGCCGCCAAGTGTAAAAAACTTGTTATAAA
>CBFGYO010000091.1:0-16342 GCA_965652975.1 uncultured Chitinophagaceae bacterium
CCACACCTTGCGGCATCAGATCCTAAGTCTGACGTGTCTACCAATTTCACCACATCCGGTAAGCGCTCCCGAAGTTCCTGTATTAGCCACAGGAATACTTTAAAACGGGCTGCAAATGTAGGGCATTTTGCTAAAACTAAGAGTTTGAAAGAGGAAAAGTAGGGTCAAGAGCTCGAAAGAGCACAAAAAGGGAAAAGAGAAAATTGGTGGTCCTGGTCCCGATCGAGTTTTACTCGCTTAGCCTTTTTAACGATAGCATATAAACCAAATTGTCGCAGGTTTGTTTATGCATCAACCATCAAATCAAAGTGCAATAGAGTTGAATTCTATCTCATTTACTCCCTATATCATTTAACTCTTAGCACTTAATTCAGTAAATTCGTAGACTGATGGAAACCGTCGCACAACTCCCGAAATATAATTTGAATGAAGAGCAGGAAAAGAAACTGATCCTGCGGGAATACCGTTCCCTTTTGCGTGCTTTGAAGACCAAGTTGAAGCCCGGCGATAAGGACCTGGTGCGGGTAGCATTCGAAATGTCGGCCGATGCACACAAGACCATGCGCCGGAAAAGTGGCGAGCCCTATATCCTTCACCCACTTGCTGTGGCCAAAATTTGCGTGGAAGAAATTGGCCTTGGCGTGCGTTCATCCATTTGTTCGCTGCTGCACGATACGGTAGAAGATACCGACGTCACTCTCGAAGATGTGGAACGGGAATTTGGTAATGAAATCGCGCGGATCGTCGACGGGCTCACCAAACTTTCCAATGTAATTGATGTGAATGCTTCGCAGCAGGCTGAAAATTTTAAGAAGATCCTGCTTACGCTTACCGACGATCCACGTGTAATACTGATCAAGCTGGCCGACAGGTTGCATAATATGCGAACCCTTGATAGCATGAAGCGTGAGAAACAGTTGAAGATATCCTCAGAAACGGTGTATGTGTATGCGCCATTGGCGCACAGGATGGGTTTATATACCATCAAAACGGAAATGGAAGACCTGGCCATGAAATACATGGAGCCTGATACCTACAGGGAAATTGCAAAAAAGCTGGCAGAGACAAAAAGAGAACGCACTAAGTATATCAATGAGTTTATCAAACCCATACGTGAGAAGATAGAAAAGGCCCGATTGAATGCTGAAATATTCGGCAGGCCAAAAAGCATCCACTCCATTTCCAATAAGATTAAAAAGAAAGGTGTGGATTTTGAAGAAGTGTATGATCTCTTTGCTATTCGTGTAATCCTTGATTCAACGCCCGAGCGGGAAAAAGAAGATTGCTGGAAGGTATATTCGATGATCACCGATGAGTATACACCATCGCCGGAAAGGTTGCGTGACTGGCTGAGCAATCCCAAGAGCAATGGATACGAAGCCCTGCATACAACGGTGATGGGTCCGCAGGGGAAATGGGTAGAGGTACAGATACGTACGCGGCGAATGAATGAAATTGCTGAGAAAGGTCTTGCTGCCCATTGGAAATACAAGGAAGGTGCCGCAGACGAAAGCAGGTTTGATAAATGGTTTCAACAAATACGGGAAGTTATTACCAACCAGGAAACAGACAGCATAGATTTTCTACAGGATTTCAAAACAAGTTTTCTGGCTGAAGAAATTTATGTATACACTCCCAAGGGCGATGTAAAAATGTTGCCCGTTGGTTCTACTGCACTGGATTTTGCCTTTGCAATTCATAGTGCCATTGGTGTAAAAACAATTGGAGCCAAGGTAAATCACAAACTGGTTCCCATCAGTCATAAATTACGCAGTGGCGACCAGGTGGAGATCATCACCAGCAACAAACAAAAACCTTCGGAAGACTGGCTGGGATTTGTGGTTACAGCCAAAGCCAGAGGCAGGATAAAAGACGCATTGAAGGAAGAAAAGCGAAAAGTTGCTGATGAAGGAAAGTATACGATACAACGCAAGCTGGAAGGATTGGGAGCAACGTTTACCCAACATAATATCGACGAGCTGGTGCAGTATTACAAATTGCAATCGCATCTCGATCTCTTTTACCAGGTGGCAGTAAAAAATATTGATCTTAAAGAACTGAAAGAATTTAAGGTTATTGGTGACCGGATAGAAGCGCCCAAGCCGGTAAAAATCCTGGAACCAAAACCGGAGTACAACCCACAGCAACAATCAGCAGCAAAAAAGGAGACGGAACTCATCATCTTCGGTGAGAGTAGCGACCGTATTGTTTATAACCTCGCCAATTGTTGTAAGCCGATACCGGGTGACGATGTGTTTGGTTTTATTACTACAGGTAAAGGACTTACGATTCATCGCACCAATTGTCCCAATGCAGCCAAGCTGCTTTCCAATTACGGGCACCGCGTGGTTAAAACTAAATGGGCAAAGAACAAAGAGATATCTTTCCTTACCGGTGTGAAGATTGTAGGGATGGACGATGTGGGTGTCGTGAATAAAATCACTAACCTGATTTCGGGTGAATTAAAAATAAATATCGCTGCACTTACGATTGAAGCAAAGGAAGGATTGTTCCAGGGAAATATACGCCTGTATGTACACGACCGCGAAGAACTTGACACCCTGGTACAAAGCCTGAAATCACTACCAGGTATTGAGTCGGTTGAAAGGTATGATACTGAGGACCTACCTATTTAGGAAGAGCGGGTGCAAGAGCGGGAGCGAGGTTAACCACTCGCTCCCGCTCAGTTTCTCGCTCTCCTCTCGCTCTCTTTTTTTTATTCGGTGGCTTTTTCCTTAACCCGTATTTTTGCGGCCTTGCAAGGTATCCGGTTAAGATATGCTTGCAACAAATAAATAAGTTGTTTCAATCATGGTAGATGTATTACTCGGCCTCCAGTGGGGCGATGAAGGAAAAGGCAAGATCGTAGATTATTTCGCAAAAGATTACGATGTAATTGCACGATTCCAGGGAGGTCCCAATGCAGGACATACATTATACGTAGAGGATAAAAAAATTGTATTGCACCAGATTCCATCCGGTGTATTTCATGCCAATACAGCGAATCTTATTGGAAACGGAGTAGTTTTAGATCCCACCGTTTTAAAAAAGGAGTGTGACCTGGTTGCGGGTTTTGGCATAGACCTGAAAAAAAACCTTTTTATTTCCGAACGAACGCACCTTATTCTTCCAACGCACCGGGCACTTGATAAGGCTGCTGAGTTATCTAAAGGCCAGCAAAAAATTGGATCTACGCTCAAAGGCATTAGCCCGGCGTATATGGATAAAACGGGTAGAAACGGATTGCGCGTAGGCGACCTGCTCGACAAAAACTTTACAACTTCTTATATCAAACTGAGGTTAAAGCACCAGAAACTTCTCGACAACTATTCTTTTAATGAAGATATTACCGCCTGGGAGGAAGAATTTTTTGAATCCGTTGAGTTCCTGAAACAGTTGAATATCGTGAACGGGGAATATTATATCAATGAAAAACTGCGTTCCGGCAAAAAGGTGCTGGCGGAAGGTGCACAGGGAAGTATGCTGGACATTGATTTTGGAACCTTCCCCTACGTTACATCTTCTAATACAATTTCAGCAGGTGTGTGTAATGGGCTGGGAGTTGCACCTCAGCGCATCAGGGATGTGATTGGCGTTACAAAAGCCTATTGTACCAGAGTAGGAAGCGGTCCTTTTCCGACAGAGCTGGAAGATGAAACTGGTGAACAGTTAAGGAAGATCGGTCACGAATTTGGGGCAACTACCGGTAGGCCACGACGTTGTGGATGGATAGACCTTGTGGCGCTAAATTTCGCATGTATGATTAATGGCGTTACAAAGATCGTTATGACAAAAGCAGACGTATTGGACGCTTTTTCTGAACTGGAAGTATGTACGGAATATCTTGTAAATGGTAAACAGTCGAAAGAGATACCTTTCCGCCTTGAAAAAGCCCGAATTGAGCCTATTTATAAAAAGTTTAAAGGCTGGGATACCCCCAGTAGTGCAGCTAAAACGAAAAAAGACCTGCCTGAATCCATGAAAGGCTATGTAAAATTCATCAACGAATACCTGGGTGTTGATATACATTATATTTCTAATGGCCCGGGAAGGGACCAATTAATACCCATCGTTTGAACGGGGTTTAAACTTGCTTAAAAATTCTCAATAAAAATTTGGCTAATTAAAAACTTCGCTGAAATTTTACAGCATTAACCCTATCAACCTATGGCAAAATCTAGCAAAGCAAAAGGAGCCGCACACACCAGCGATGAATCTGAAAAAGCATCCGCCCGCAAAGCCACGCCCAAACCTAAAAAGAAGGAGGAAGATGGTGATGAGGAAGATGATTTTGATGAAGACGGTGAAGACATAAAGCCAGCTAAAAAAGCAGGCAAAGCCACTACAGCAAAAAAAGGTAAAGATGATGACGATGATGATGATACTGCTGAAGAAGAAGTAGACGAGTGGGACAAAGTAGAAGAAGAAGAAGAATGGGATCCCGACTTCGAAGAATTTGACCTGCCCAAATCAAAAGGAAAAAAAGCTACCGGTGCTACCGGTGGTAAGAAGGTTGCCGAAGATGATGACGACCTTAAGATGGACGATGAGTTCAAAGACCTCTTTAATGACAAGGACGGGTATGACGACGATGATGAAGATGATTATTAATTGTACAAGGTGAGTAACTGGAGGTGCCGGTAACCATCGCTATAACGTCAAAAAATATTGAATCACTTAAACCCAGCCAACTGCTTATTTCCTGTAAGTGATCTTGATGAGATTAAAGCAAAAGTGCTGAACTGGACACAACAGTTCAGCACTTTTTGTTTCCTGGACAATCATCAATACCAGGTGCCCCCACACAGCGTGGAATGCCTGCTGGCCGCCGGTATTCGCAACAAACTATCATTCCATTCGCTACACGATTTACAATTCTATCGTGATCAGAAAAAAAGTTGGGTGTTCGGACATCTAGCGTATGATCTAATAAATAACCTGGAGGGCCTACAATCCAAACATCCGGATCCCATTGGTTTTGCTGACCTGTTTTTTTTCGAACCAGAAATTGTTATCCGGTTTAATAACAAAGAAATCATTATAACGGCAGATAACCCAGAAGCCGTGTACCGGCAAATAATTGCTGCGCCATCTTCTTTCAACACTTCACCACCATTACCATTACACATCCTCAATCGTATCGGAAAAGAAGAATACATTGCTATCATTCAACAACTGCGTCAGCATATATTACGCGGCGACTGTTATGAGATAAATTTTTGCCAGGAATTTTATGCAGCAAATGTCAAGATCGATCCGTTACAGATTTATCGCCGGCTCAGCAAAGTATCGCCCAATCCTTTTTCGGCTCTCTACCGGGTAAACGACCAGTGGTTAATATGTGCAAGCCCCGAAAGATTTTTGCGTAAGGAAGGAAGCAGGATTATTTCACAGCCCATAAAGGGTACCTCCAAACGAATACCTGGAGATGCGGAGGAGGATGAAAAAAGTAAGCAGCAATTGGGTCATAGCAGCAAAGACAGGTCGGAGAATGTAATGATAGTGGACCTGATGCGCAATGATCTTGCTAAGGTTTGTAAGGAAGGAACAGTACAGGTGGATGAATTGTATGGCATTTACTCCTTTCCGCAGGTACACCAGATGATATCAACCGTCAGTGGAGTCTTACGGGAAGATGTAACCTTTACCGATATCATTGCAGCCAGTTTCCCAATGGGATCGATGACGGGAGCACCGAAAAAACGGGTAATGGAATTGATAGAACAATATGAAAAAACCAGGCGCGGTATTTTTTCAGGTGCACTCGGTTACCTGTCGCCTGATGATGATTTTGACTTCAATGTCGTAATCCGGAGTATAATGTACAATGCCGCCACCGGGTATCTTTCATTCCAGGCGGGATCAGGAATAACGTTTTATAGTGATCCGTTGCAAGAGTGGGAGGAATGTATGGTAAAAGCAGAAGCGATGCAGACTATCCTCGCCGGACAACGCTAACGGTTAGTTGCTTTTTGTAGCAGAAGCTGCATTGACTGTTCAAGTATCTCGTGTTTTTTAGCAACGAATATATCCATCTTGTCGTTGGGTAATCGCATTTCATATGTTCCCTTTGCTGCAGCCTGTGCCTGGAAGCCTGGATTATACCTGTTGAAATCTGCTATCGTCATGTCGAGGTGTTGAACGATTACGGCAGCGTTGTAACGACTACCTACGGTCATCGTTCGTGACGTTGTATATTCCTGCGGACTTAGTACACCCGTATTCATTCTCGCCTCCTTTACTTCCGTCTTCGTAAGTGTGGTCACACCACCTTCACCTTCCATTATGTAATGCGTGGAAATAAATTTTTTTACATGGTCCTTCGATTCATTGGGCAACCTGTATTGCAATGTCCAGAAATCCCGGCTACCGCTTCGCCTGATTGCAGCATTCACATTGCCGGGCCCACCGTTATAAGCCGCTATCACCAGCAACCAGTCGCCATATTCCCTGAAAAGATCTTTGAGCATTTTGGATGCAGCATGGGTACTCTTTACGTAATCTGTGCGTTCATCATACTGCCGGTTTACAATCAATCCATATCTGCGGGCAGTTGCGGGCATAAATTGCCAGGGTCCCACAGCACCCGCCCACGACACAGCGCCTGCTTCAAGATGTGATTCGATTACAGCGAGATATTTTAATTCTTTGGGCAGCCCATATTGTGTAAGTACTGCATCCATCATATCAAAATATGGACGACCCCAATCTTTCATTTTTTTTAATCCTTTGGAATGCCTCGCCATATAATCCTGTACAAAACTTATAGCCTGGGGATTGAGCTGCGAACTAATGCCTGCACCGGAGGCGGTAGACAAAAAAAGATTTTTAAAACCTTTCTTCAGATCATTGAGTGGGAGTGTATCCTTTTTTACCAGGGTATCGTTGGGAACAGATGCAGGTAATTGTAGCTGGCCGGCATTGGTGGTGCTGGCAGCTCCGAAAACCAGGAAGCTGAAGAGGATAATATGTTTTAAAAGGTTCAATTTGTGCGTGTCATAATATGATGAGCAACCTGTAGCAAAGGTAACTCATTGAAGCGGCCAGCCATAAGCTGAAGACCGAAGGGCATGCCATTGGTATGAGTGAATAAAGGCAGCGAAATGGCCGGAGTGCCGGTTAAGTTTGCCATGACCGTGTAGATATCAGCGAGATACATAGCAATAGGGTCATCCATTTTTTCACCCAGCGTGAATGCTGTAGTGGGAGAGGTGGGCATTATAATAAAATCATAATTCGCAAAAATCGCTGCTGATTTTTCCGTCAGTAACTGCCGCACCCTTTGTGCACGGTTGAAATATGCATCGTAGTAGCCTGCACTCAATACAAAGGTTCCCAACATTATCCTTCGCTTCACTTCTTTACCAAAACCTTCCGAGCGGGTGTTTTCATACATAGCCGCCAGGCCTTCTTCCTTTTTATTTGAACGGTAGCCAAACTTAATGCCGTCGTAACGTGAGAGGTTAGACGAAGCTTCGGCAGTTGTGAGCACATAGTAAGCAGGTACGATATAATCTATCAAATCGAAGCTTACAGCTTCTGTTGTATGACCCTCTTCATTCAAACTTGCAATGAATTTTTTTATCGTATTCCCTATCTCTGGATCAAGACTTGGATGATCGAGCGCAGCATCGAAATAGGCAAAGCGGAATTTCCTTTCCTGGCCAATTAGTGCAGCATAATCTTCTACAGGCCTGGGGGATACTGTGCTATCAAAATCATCGGCGCCTGCAATGATCTGCAATAGCAAAGCGATATCGGGTATATTCTTTCCAAATATGCCTATTTGATCAAATGAGGAGGCGTATGCAATAAGTCCATATCGAGAAATCCTTCCATAACCCGGTTTAAGCCCGATGATGCCACAGAAATCGGCCGGCTGGCGCACAGATCCACCGGTATCACTACCCAGCGACAACATACAAAGATCTGCCTGCACGGCTACAGCCGAGCCACCCGAAGAACCGCCGGGAACTTTAGTTGTATCCTGTGCATTCCGGACATTCCCATAGCTGGAGTTTTCATTGGTAGAACCCATGGCAAACTCGTCGCAATTCAGGTTGCCGATGATGATGGCTTCTTCATCGAGCATACGTTGCACCACGGTGGCCGAGTAAATGGAAACAAAACCTTTTAAAATATTGGAAGAGGCAGAAAGATGATGGTCCTTGTAGGCGATTACATCTTTTAGACCGATAACTACGCCATGAAGTTTTTTTGGAGGAGATCCACTTTTTCTTAATTCATCCAGCCTACGGGCTTTTTGCATGGCTTCTTCCGCATACACTTCGATAAATGCATTGAGGTGTGTGGACGCATTTATTTTTTGCAGGTAATGCTCCACTGCCTGCAAACAGCTTACACTTCCTTCCTGCAATTGGGCATGGTAGTGCTCAATGGAAGAATACTCAAACAAAAGCTATTGCCTTTTTGAATTAATGAAATCTGTTGAGAGATATTACTGAACAGAATTTTTTACGTCGTTGCTGCTCTCCTCGATTTCCCTCTTCACATTACTTTTGGCATCGTTGAATTCGCGAACACCTTTACCCAATCCGCGCATCAGTTCAGGGATCTTGCGACCACCAAACAGTAAAAGCACGATAACCAGGATAATGATGATCTCATTCGTACCCAGCGTACCCAGTAAATAAGCTTGTGTCATAAATCAAAATTAGGAATCAAAGATAAGAAATAGAATTGCTAATGTTCAATTGAAGCTTTACGATAAATGAAAAGTTGGACGCAAAGGTCGCAAGGGAGCGCAAAGTCCGCAAAGAAATTCAAATCCTTTGCGGACTTTGGGGCACTTCGCGACCTTTGCGAATAAAAAAAACCCGGTATTAACCGGGCTTTTAAATTTTTTATCTGGAATCTTATTCTGCAGTTTCAGTAACCATACGTTTTTCACGAATCCTTGCACTTTTACCGCTTCTTTTACGCTGGTAGAACAACTTAGCACGACGTACATTACCCGTTTTGTTAAGTATAATTGAATCAATGTTGGGTGAATAAACGGGAAACAGCCTTTCAACACCAATGCCATCAGAAATCTTACGAACTGTAAAGCAAGCTGTATGGCCAGTGCCCTGGCGTTTGATCACATCTCCTTTAAAAGACTGGATCCTTTCTTTATTACCCTCAATAATTTTATAATTGACTGTAATATTGTCGCCTGCCTTGAATTTTGGGAATTCTTTCTTGCCGGTCAACTGCTCATGTACGTATGCGATGGCGTTCATTTCTGTAATTTTAAGGAGGGCAAAGGTAGGGTTGGAGTGGGAAAGTTCCAAATTAAAAAAGCTACTGAGCTGCGAGCTTTTGTCCTTATTCAAGGCTTCGTTTAAATGCGAAAAGCATCTTTTGTTCCTCATCTATTTCAATCAAAAGTTCCGTGATTAATACACCTTCTCCCATCTTAATAGCCTGAGAAATAATAAGTTGAGTTTCTAACTCGAACGTAGAGCCAATCGATATTTCTACAAACCGTTTATAATCTCTATCACTCGCACGACTGCTACCTTCAGCAATGTTTGAAATGATGGAAATAGCGCATCTATTTATTTGACTTACCAGGCCGTATTGCTCGGACTTAGGGAAGGAAGATGTAAGCTCATATGCTTTAATCGCGATTTCAAATCCCTTCTGCCAAATCTTTAATTTCTTAAAATCCCTCATAGATCAAAGTCGAAGCTAACATGTCCGAACAAAAATCAAATGAGATATTCATCACAAATAAAGATCTTTTTCCAGCTCGAAGCTCGAGGCTCGAGGCTATCGTGCTACATTCACCGCCCTCTTCTCCCTAATCACCGTCACTTTTATCTGCCCTGGGAATGTCATTTCCGTCTGGATTTTTTGCGCGATCTCGAAAGAGAGTTTTTCGGAATCCTGGTCGGTAACTTTTTCGGCTTCGACAATCACCCTTAGTTCGCGACCGGCCTGGATGGCATAGGCTTTTTCAACGCCGTTGTAAGCCATCGCAAGGTTTTCAAGGTCCTTAATACGCTGGATATATTGCTGCATAATCTCACGACGGGCACCCGGGCGCGCTCCGCTGATGGCATCGCAAGCCTGGATAATAGGCGAGATCACATATTGCATTTCCATTTCATCGTGGTGCGCTCCGATAGCATTTACTACAGCGGGATTTTCACCATATTTTTCCGCAAGTTTTGCTCCAAGCAATGCGTGGCTCAATTCACTTTCTTCGTCGGGAACCTTTCCGATATCGTGCAGGAGACCCGCTCTTTTGGCGAGTTTTGGGTTGAGTCCGAGTTCCGCAGCCATAGTGGCGCAGAGGTTTGCCGTTTCCCGGCTATGCATCAACAGGTTTTGACCGTAAGATGATCGGAAACGCATCCGTCCCACCATTCGCACAAGTTCTTTATGCAGGCCGTGAATGCCGAGTTCAATCACCGTTCTTTCGCCGATTTCCATTACCTGCTCTTCGATTTGCTTCTTGGTTTTTTCCACTACCTCTTCGATTCGCGCAGGATGTATACGGCCGTCGGTTACCAGGCGCTGCAGACTAAGACGTGCAATTTCGCGACGCAATGGATCAAAAGACGATAGAATTATGGCTTCCGGCGTATCATCCACGATCAGGTCCACACCCGTTGCAGCTTCTATCGCGCGGATATTACGTCCTTCACGACCAATTATCTGGCCCTTTATTTCGTCACTTTCAAGATTAAAGACGGTAATGGAGTTTTCTATCGCCTGTTCGGCGGCAGTACGCTGGATAGTCTGGATAATGATCTTCCGCGCTTCTTTGTTTGCCTTTTGTTTAGCGTCGTCAACAATTTCCTGTTGCATGGCGAGTGCCTGTGTTTGCGCTTCATGCTTCAGGCTTTCTACCAGTTGCGACTTGGCTTCTTCGGCCGACAGGCCGGCGATTTTTTCCAGGCGGCGAATATGTTCTTCCTGGTGCTTCTCGAGTTCGGTGCGCTTGATATTGACGAGTTCGATCTGGCGGTTTAAATTTTCCTTGATCGCCTCGTTTTCCTTTATCTGCTTATCGAGACTGCCTTCTTTCTGATTAATAGACTGTTCTTTCTGGCGAATGCGGTTTTCGCTGTCGTTGATCTTGCGGTTGCGTTCATTCACTTCACGATCGTGAACGCCTTTCATTTGAACGAATTTTTCTTTTGCCTCGAGTTCTTTTTCTTTTTTGAGAGTTTCAGCTCTTAATTCAGCTTCTTTTAATATGGTTTGTGATTGCAGTTCAGCTTCTTCGATTTTACGCCGGGTATTTTTTGCAAAAATCAGCTTACCCGCTATGATACCGACGACAAGGGCCGCCGCACCTATTATTATAGATATGATATTCGGATCCATGGATCTGTTTGTTTAGTGTTTGAATACTATGTGTTAATATTAAATTCATACTACGTTGAAGTATGTAATTGGCGAAGATACAAAATGACAGATTATGAGTGAAATATGGCAGCCTTCCGCGCCTTTTATATAATAAATGGTGGAATTCGCCACAAACAGACCGAAAACTGCCCCACAAATACGTAAACTTGCAGACAATAATCGTCCAGACATGAAAAAAATAGCAGTTCTCCTCCTCCTTTTGCCCTTGCTCTCCACCGCACAGGACAAAGGGAAAACCTTCAAACTTAGCGGGAAAATCAATAATATAAAGTTCACTCCTGACTGGGTGTACCTTCAATATCGCTCAAGCGGCGAATGGAAGACAGACAGCGTAAAACCGCAAAATGGTAGTTATAATTTTGAAGGGACTATCCTGGAACCCTCTATTTCGCAGCTCCGGGTAAAGTACGCCGATTCAGAGCCCGGAAAGAAGGTTGTAGTAAACAGGAAGAGAGACATCGCCTCCGTATACCTGCAGCCCGGAAAGATCAAAGTCACTTCGGTGGATTCGTTCAGCAATATCCAGGTAAAGGGATCTACAGCACATACGGAATATGCCAAGCTTGCCATGCAGAAAAAACCTTACGAGGAAAAAATGGAGCCATTGTACGCTCTATACCAACATTTCAATAAGACCAAGGAAGTTAGTGCCAGGGAGAAAGTGGAATCGGTAATCGATTCACTCGACAAGCTGATGAATGACAGGGTATTCGGTGAATATGTCCGTAAGAATCCTGCGTCACCTGTTGCAGTATATGCATTACAACAGTATGCCGGATGGGATATCGATGCTGATAAAGTAGAACCAGTTTATAATACATTATCCGAGGCGAATAAAAATTTGCCTTCGGCAAAGGATTTTAAAGAGAACATGGAAATTGCGAAAAAGACAGGGATTGGTAAAATGGCAATGGATTTTACTCAAAACGATACCCTGGGCAATCCCGTTAGTCTTTCATCTTTAAAAGGTAAATACCTGTTGATCGATTTTTGGGCTAGCTGGTGCGGTCCCTGCCGCGCTGAAAATCCCAATGTGGTCAAAGTCTTTAATAAATACCGTGACAAAGGATTTCACATCATCGGTGTTTCTCTTGATCGCCCCGGTCAGAAAGAAAAATGGCTAAAAGCTATTCATGACGATGGTCTCGCCTGGACACAGGTGAGCGACCTGCAGTTCTGGAACAATGAAGTTGCCAAACAATATGGAATTCGCGCCATTCCCCAAAACCTGTTACTGGATCCGGAAGGAAGGATCATTGCCAAAAATGTAAGAGGCGAGGAGCTGGATTTGAAGGTGGGAGAGGCTATTGAGGGGAGGAAAGCCTTCTAATAAGAGATAAAAGATAGAAGTTAAAAGATAAAAGTGGTACCAGGTCGGAGTCACCGAATGGATACCACTTTTATCTTTTATCTAAACTAAGGGTTTACACTATCCAAAAGTCTCTCAATACTACCCAGCTTTTCAAAAAGGTTTTCTTTTTCCACGTCGGAACTGGCCCCTGAAGCCTGCTCGGTGGCAAACCATATAAGCACCATCGCTATATAATCCTGCATGTCTTTACCGGCAAATTCGGTTTTGAATTCAATGATCTTATCGTTAATGGTTTTTACGGTTTTTCTAACCATTTCCTCATCGCCTGGTTCAATCTTGATACGATAACTACGGTCTCCAATAAGCACCGTTGCTGCAATTAAATTATCCATAGTTTGCATTTTCAAAAATGATAATATACCTTACGACTCCTTTTTAACCTTTCCCTTGAAATAGTCTGGCCCATACCCCCCGAAGACGAGACTAAACTAACAAGAAGATGTTTGCCAAAGTTAAGTCATCAATATTTATTGATGCATTACAGCTCGAACTATCCCTTCCGCGGGGCATTTGCCTCAAAGGTGTTCTAAAGGATGATAAAGGAAGTATTTGCAGCACACTTGAAAAGGACATCAGTTCGGAAAGAGAGCAGTTTACCTGGTCGGGCTTAAACGACCTTCCCTATGGGCACTATACACTAGAACTTTCGCATGGGGAAGATGAGATGAAGATGAAACTCGTTAAAAGAGTTTGAGGGTTAGATAATAGATAATAGTTAATAGATAATACTTTACTGCTTTTTAACTAAATGCTATTCACTTAGGAGGGCGATGCAGCGGTCGATTTCTTTCAGGTAGCCGTTAATTCTTTTTTCAAATTCCTTTTTTTCCGCAGCATTCATATCACCGCTACCCAGTTTCAACACTTCTACCTGCTGTCGCAGCACATCGATATCACTTTGCTGCAGTGAAGTTTGATCCTTTGCCGTTGACAAGGCAGCCTTTAACTGTGCATTTTCTTTTTGCAAGGCAGTATGCTGCTTTAGCAACTGCTGCACTTTGTCCTGTATTCTTTTTAATTGTTCTTCTGCAGAATCCATCGTCATCGATTTAAAAGTATTTAGGCAACGTCGCTGAATTGATGCTTATAACTTGCGTCAAGCTCATTTCCTGATTTCTGCCTGCAAATCTTTTTCCAAAGTTGTCATGATCTTATTCATCCAGCCATCAATTTCTTTATCTGTGAGTGTTTTCTCATTATCAAGAAATGTAAAACTCACCGCCATTGATTTTTTATTCGCCCCCAATTTTTCACTCTCAAAAATATCGAACAGTTGCATGGTCTGTAACTGTTTCAGCCTCATCTTTTGCACAGCGCTTTCCACCATTTCGTAGGGCAATTGCCTGGCTACAACCATCGCAATATCCCTTTGTACCGCCGGGAAACGGCTAATTTCCTGTATTGCGGGCTTATTTTGCGAAGCAATTTCCGACAATATGCTCCAGTTAAGCGAAGCGAAGTATACTGGTTGGCGAATATCGAACCTGTCAAGAACCGACCGCTTTACTTCGCCACCTCCTGCAATGATTTGCCCGTTTAATTTAAAAACAACATGATTCTCCAGTTTGGGTACGGGAAGTATTTCCATGCCGTCTGCTTTAATACCCAGCAGTTGTAGCATGGCAGTTACAATACCTTTTAAAAAATAAAAATCCCCGGCAGTTTCCTTTTGTTTCCAACTGGCTGTGGTCACCGAACCCGTAGTTACTATGCAAAGATTTTCAGTTTCTTCATATTTACCGGCACCGCTACTGCTGTAAGCTTTTCCAAATTCAAACAGGCGAAGAGAATTGTTTTTATGGTTGAGATTATGCGCTACCACTTCCAATGCAGTTTCAAAAAGCGAGTTGCGAAGGATATTCAGTTCTGCACTAAGGCTGTTTAGCATTTTCACCATATGCTGCTGTTCTTCTTCCGAAAAATATGCAGCATTGGTAATGGAATTTGTCATAATCTCGTTGAATCCCTGGCCCGCGAGATAGTCAGCTACTTTTTCACGAAGTATTTCCTTTGCATGATTTTCTTCTACCGCAGGCGTAATTGTAATAGCGTCCGGGATAGGTACGTTATCAAGCCCGTCAATTCTTAATACTTCTTCTACCAGGTCAGCAGGCAGTGATATGTCCGGCTTGTGATAGGGAACGGCCACACGCAACTCATCAATTCCTTCTTTAATGACTTCAAAGCCGAGGCTTACCAGGATATTCTTCACAGCATCAGGATGATAATTTTTGCCGCTCAGTTTTTTCAGGAAATGATATTTGATAGCAACCTGTGTTTTCTCTCTCGGTTGCGGGTACATATCAGTGATCTCCGATGCTATATTGCCACCGGCGATTTCCCTGATCATGTTTGCTGCTCTTTTTAAAACATTGACCGTAGCGGCAATATCGGTTCCTTTTTCAAAACGGCTCGCTGCATCCGTGCGCAATCCCAGGCGGAATGATGTTTTGCGAATGTATAATGGATTAAAGCAGGCGCTTTCCAGGAAGATATTTGTTGTGTTGTCGGTAACACCGCTGTGCAATCCACCAAACACTCCTGCGATGCACATACCTTCTTTTTCATTGCAGATCATAAGGTCCTCATTGGTCAGGATCCTTTCTTTTTCATCAAGCGTCACGAATTTGGTACCCTCGGGCAGTGTCTTTACGATCACTTTTTTCCCGGCAATCGCATCCGCATCAAATGCATGGAGCGGCTGACCCGTTTCATGCTGGATATAATTGGTGATATCGACAATATTATTGATCGGGCGAAGACCGATAGCTTTTAATTTTTGTTGCAACCAGTTCGGCGATTCTTTCACGGTGATGTTAGCAATGCTTACACCCGAATAGCGTGGACAAGACGTTATGTTTTCTACACTTACTTCAATTGGCAATGACTGATCATCCACTTTGAACCCATTACCATTTGGCAATTTGGGTCGTAAATCTTTTTTATCGTGGTAGCTGAGATAAGCGCATACATCGCGGGCTACACCCCAATGGCTCATTGCATCCATCCGGTTGGGAGTGAGTCCTATTTCATAAATATGATCTTCGTAAGGTTGAAAATAATCAGCGGCCCTGGTACCTACACGGGCGTCCACGGGCAGCACAAGTATGCCGGCATGCGAGCTGCCGAGTCCTATTTCATCTTCGGCGCAGATCATCCCATAGCTTTCAACGTTCCTGATCTTTGCCACCTTCATGGTAAGTGGGTCGCCGCTAGTGGGATAAATGGTGGTGCCAACCGGGGCGACCACTACTTTTTGACCAGCAGCTACATTCGGTGCGCCACAGACAATTTGTAATGGTTCTCCATTGCCGATAGTAACACTGGTTAATGTAAGCTTATCGGCATTGGGATGTTTTTCTGTGTGCAATACTTCACCGATCACCAAACCTTTGAGTCCGCCTTTCACTTCCTCGTAGGCGTGCATGCTTTCTACTTCAAGTCCTATGGAGGTTAATATGCGGCTTAATCGTTCCGGCTCAACAGTTACTGGTAAATATTCGCTCAGCCATTTATACGAAATCGTCATGTTCGAATGCTTCTTTATATGTTGTTGCGAAGATAACGGAAAGAGGGGAAGTGGTTTTT
>CBFGYO010000092.1:0-16302 GCA_965652975.1 uncultured Chitinophagaceae bacterium
GTGAATGGTGTGGATTACCTGCTCAAACCTGTAGATGAGGAAGACCTAAGAAAAGCGATCGATAAATGCCGTGCAATTGTGGAACGAAAAGACCAGGCACCGGTGGATCTTTCCGAACTGGTAAAAAGTCTTGCCAATCCTTCGCTGGCGCAAAGCCGGTATAAAGAACGATTTATCGTCAACATGCGCAACCAATGGATGCCGGTAAGCACGAAAGATATCGCCTGTTTTTCAAAGGAAACACTTAACTACATATACCTTTTTAATGGGGAAAGGTATATGCTTGATGCAAATACGCTCGACGAGGTGGAGGAATTGATCGACCCGAGGCAATTTTACCGGGCCAATCGCCAGTTTATTATTAATATAGATGCAGTGCAAACCGTAAAGCCGATGGAAAATGCGAAACTGACTATTCGTCTGAAAGAACCCAATCAAAAGTTTGAGATTGATATGAGCAGGGAGAAGGCACCAGTATTTAAGAAGTGGCTGGACCGGTAACGGGTGAAGTGTACAAGTCAACTGAATTTTAGCCCTATTAATAAGTCAATATTGACTCTTCACTTTATAAAACTTTTTTTCCGCACTGCCGGGGGGCATTTTTGTACCGGTAATAGCATTGATAACCGGGTAAACCTTAACTAATGATACAGTTTATTATTCAACGCACTCTTTTTGTTTTGACTTTGGTGGCGGCTATAGTTTTTACGGCTTGTAAGATTGAGGGGAATTAGTTTGACTGATAAAAGTGCAGGCAGATGAAATAAGGTTCCTCATTTCCTGCAGTACTTATTTTGGATTGTTTTGTATTGGAATAATTAGAAGTCGATCGGGAAATATCAATTCGCGGACAGATAGCACCCAAATATGAGAAAATATTAGTAGTTCTAGTCCAAGGGGTGGAAGAACCTGTGAAGAATCCTTACGCATCTAATTACAACATATCACCTTGCATACCCCCTAAGGCATTCCCAGATTCACTCACCCTGCGGTGGGCCCACCCACCCCCGCCACCACCAACCGTTTTTGATATTGTTTGATAGTTTGTAATAGGCTGCCTCTCCTGACTTGATCAGCGAAGAATTTTGGATACTGAATAACACTACCGCCACGGTAACTAATCAATCAAAATCAATACTATATTCAATGGTCTGCTAAAATGTATACATCATTGTAAATATAACCTTAGCTAGTGCCTGATAACAAGGGAAAAAAACTTTAAAAAATTAGAAAAAACTGGGTAATAATATCCAGAATAAAATTAAATCACCCTCATCGTAAAACTTTCCAAACGATAAGATTCAGGGTAAATGAAACAACCTGGTAGAAGTTTCATTTACCCTGTACCTAATTATTGCTCGTATGTAATTAACAATCTAAATGACTTCGACAGTATATTAAACGAATTACCGTCATTATTTGTAACGAATATCACCGCTGGCGTTATATAAAAGTTGCATTCATACCCAGGATTAAATGTATAAGAATGATGCACAGTGTTTGATCCTGCATATGTTACCAGTAAATCAACAGAAAGGATCTTTGAAATATCCGCAATACCATGTGCCACCGTAATAATGCCACCTTCAGTTGCTGCCGTAGTTCCACTAATCTTCTTCATTTTTATCTGCGGCGACAGCTCACCCAATTTTGTAAATCCATTCACATCAAGTGTCGTGGATGGATTGTCGTTATTGATACCGACTTTGGCATCACCTTTAACGGTAAACAGGTTGCCACTGCTGCTATTGAAAATATTATAGATAGCCGTTGCATTATCATTACTTGGTTTTGCAACAGTCTCCCAATATTTGGTACTTGCCGTTGAATGGTATCCCATCCTGGCAAAATCATCTTCCGTTTCTGTCAGGCGCAAATGTTGAAAGCCGGTGGAACTTAATCCCTGCACATCAAGTTTCGCTGTGGGGGCGCTGGTGCCAATTCCCACATTTGCATTTTTACCTAAAACAAGTGAATTGCTTGCACCCACAATGGCATTAGCTCCCACAGCAGTCGCGTTGTCGAGATTATTACTGCTAAGTTCAGCGTTGGCACCGATGAGGGTATTGTTGTTGCCGATAGTGTTGGCACGACCAGTACGGTACCCATAGAAGGTATTGGAGTTGCCCGTAACATTAAGCTCACCTGCTGCAGTACCACTAAAAGTATTTGCTTCTCCGCTACTGTTTGCGCCACCAGCAGCCCTCCCTACAAATGTATTGTTGTGGGCAGTAGTATTACTATAGCCTGCATCCTTACCCACAAAAGTGTTGCTGCTTCCCAACGTATTCGTGAAGCCAGAACCAGGCCCAAGGAAAACATTTTCCTGGCCCGTGGTATTCGCACGACCGGCCAGATTGCCCGCAAAGAGATTTGCACTACCCGTGGTGTTTAAATAACCTGTTTCGAATCCTATGAATACATTGCTGGAACCCGTGGTGTTTTCGTGCCCGGCGTCTGTACCTATGAAATTGTTCCACTTGCCGATTGTATTTTGAAGACCTGATGCTACGCCAATAAAAACATTACGCAAACCCTCTGAATTATTAAAGCCAGCTTTGGCGCCAACGAATGTATTGTAACTACCGGTAGTATTCGAAAAGCCGGCATCCGCTCCACCCATAAAGTTCCAGACGCCAGAAGTATTATTTATGCCAGCATATCCTCCGGTAAATAAGTTACCATCCCCTTTATTCGAAAGCACCCGGATGTTGTTGATACGAATATTACTGTCCTGGAGCATATTGATATTACCCGCCACATGTAGTTTCTGATTAGGAGAAAGAATGCCGATCCCGACATTTTGTGCCTGCGCGGTATATGCGCTATAAAATATAACGATTAAGGGAATAATTTTTTTCATAATTGTCGATTTGGTATTTAGGTTAAGGTTTATCAGGCCGCAAGGGATTTATGCATCAGGTGATTTCGAATAGCATTGATCACGTCTTTCTTTTTTCTCCTCGAAAGACCCGCACGCGAAGTATCCTGCATGATAATGTGCCCAGATGCATCAATGAACTGTATGTACTGGCTATTTACAAGGTGTGAGCGATGAGTGCGAAGAAATCCCATGCCGGAAAGCATTTCATTATAGTTAGCTAACACTTTCGCAATAAGCATCGGCTTCCTGTTGGTAAAATAGATATATGTATAATTGCTGCTGGCCTCCAGGCGTATTATTTCATCTGGATTAAAAAGATAGATACCCTCCGAAGTGCTCACTGGTATTTTTGACTGAATTGGTTGCATGATTTTTTTTTGAAGTTGAGAATAAGGTTACTCCTCAAAGATTAAACTGCTTAAAATCAAATTGAAATTTTTGAGCATCGATGGCAGCGACCTTCTAACGAGGCATGGCTAATATCAAATAAGCCGTTTGTTTGCTATAAGGTTTCGCGCTATCAGATGCAAACAACACACCTTCAGCTATGCTTTCTTTGCGTACTATGCGTGAAACTGTTCAACACCATTATTCCGCCGATCGCTGGATAATTGCTACGCTTCAATGGTATTTATTTTAATTCCATAGTCTTCCATCGCAATTTCGCACCGTGAGTTTGAAACAGTGCAGTGAGCTATTAAACCTTAAACCAAAATCATAATGACACAGGAACAAATAAACCAGGTAAAGTGGTCATGGGGCCAGGTGGCACAACTTGAACCCGTTGTAGTAGGTGGACTTTTTTACAACCGGTTGTTTGAAATAGCGCCCGAGGTAAAGCCGATGTTCCGAAGTGCGATCCCGGAGCAGTCAAAAAAACTAATGGCTATGATCGGGTATGTAATCAATAAACTTGATAGCCTGGACGAGATCCAGGACGAAGTTGGGAAACTTGCAAAAAGGCATATACAGTATGGTGTAAAAGAAGAACATTATGCAGTGGTTGGCAGCGCATTGCTTTGGACGCTGGAAAAAGGATTGGATCGGCTTTGGACTGATGATTTGAAAAATGCATGGATCAGGTGTTATACCATATTGTCCTCAGCAATGATGAGCGTTGAGGCGTAAGTCTGGGTTGTTTTTAGGAACATGGTTGATGGTACCCCCGCCCGTGGCGGGGGTTTTTTCTACCCTTTATTTAAGAATACCTACACTTCACCAAGAGATTTTTTTTAATTGCCAATGGCGTTTGCACTTTTACAGCGTAGAAATTAGCCCGGAAATGACTGTAGAACAAAAGATACTTATCAAGAAAACCTGGAAAATGTTTCGCGGCATTGATCCTTCCGTAATAGGCGACACCTTTTACTCTAAATTATTCAACGATACTCCAGGGCTTCGACGGATGTTCCCATCTAATATGGACGATCAGTACAAGAAATTGATCGACATGTTGAGCGTAATTGTGGCTCGAATAGATAATCTCGACGAACTCAATGAGGATATCACTGCCATGGCCCGCAGGCACCTGCATTATGGCGTGCGCCCCGGACATTATAAACTTGTGGGCAAAGCCCTGTTGTGGACACTTGAACAGGGCCTCGGACGCGACTGGTCAGCAGAAGTAGAGGAAGCATGGACCCAATGCTATTCTACAATATCGGAAATCATGATTCGGGCTTCCGGCGAATGGGTAGTACGGGGCCATTAATGTCTGCGACACCTCTTTGCGAGGCTAACTTAAAACGGTTCATTTGGCGAAAGCTACGATTCGTTGTAAGTAACAACCGCCTTATTTAATTCTCTTTGCCTACAGGCCATTTGTTGGTATTTTGGATGTGTATGCGCCGCTTAGTTATCTCGATTCTAACCTTTATTGTATTATTTAAACCAGGCTTACAAGCCCAGGAGCGGACAATCAACGTGCATCACCTGAATAGTAGCGGCGGATTGGCTGATGGCATCATCCGATCAATTGGGCAGGACAAATACGGCTATATCTGGATGGGATCACTGAGTGGCCTTAGCCGTTTTAATGGATATGACGTAAAAGTCTTTCAAAATGATCCGCAGTCAGAACATGGCATACCATTCGGACAGGTAGCCTCCATTTATGGTGATAAAGCAGGCAACTTATGGATAGGATTTAATCACGGATTGTACCAGTATGATTATCGCAGTTCGGATTTCATTCCGGTCGACACTTTAAGCGGAATGTCTGTAAATAGGATCATGGAAAAAAGTAATGGAGAACTGGTGTTGGGAACAGGAAAAGGTATCGCCATATTTAATCCCGCTCAAAAAAAACTCTCCTATATTAAAGACCGCGTACGCATCGGTAAAGAATTCATGCAGCGAGCAATTGCTGATTACTGCCTGTTGAATGATAAATTGTACATGGCAACGGATAGTGGGATCATTATTTACAATTTACAGACGGATGCAGTACAAAATATTGCTCCATCAATGCTACCTTCTGCCCGGATCAACAGGATAAGTATTGGGAATAAGGGAACCATTTGGGCCAGCTTCACCGGCAAGAATGAATTTATTTTTAAAACAGACACCACTTTCCAATCTTATGAAATAAGTCCTCAACATTTTCGCATTATTACCGGGCAGGGAAATCCCATTTCCGAAATTTTTATCGATAGCAGGGAACATATGTGGTGCGGAGTGGTGCTGATGGGCTTGTTTGAGTATGATCCACAAACGCGTAATATCACGAGGCATCGGCATAAACCGGCCGAGTTCAATTCACTCAGCATTAATCATTTCAATACCCTGTTTGAAGATCGCAGTGGCTTTATCTGGATAGGCACCGAAGGGTACGGAGCTGACTATTTTCACCCCGGTAGAAATTTTTTTACAACGATTATGCCTGGTAATGATGTAAGGATGCCCTTCCTTACCTTCTGGTCCCGGATAATGCTCGAAGATAATGCTGGCAATACATGGATGGGCTGGGGTGAGGGATTGGAGAAAAGAAATAGAAACGATACAACATTTATCAGGAACCGGGAAGGCGAAACTGCCGTGCTGCATAGTAATTCCATTCGTTCGCTTACGGAAGATTTTAATGGTGACATATGGATCGGCACAAGCAGTGGGGTAAATCGATACGATAAAACAACCGGCAAAACTGTATTTTATGACAATAAGGATTCTTTACCCCGGCGTTTTGTATGGGACATACTGCGTGATAGTTATAATAATATCTGGTTTGGTTTCAATCGCGGCTTGTGCTACCGCGATGGCAAGGATATGAAAATCCATCCTGTTTCTTCGCACCCGGTACTCGGAAAGCTGAAACTGGAAGGTGTACACACATTGTTTGAAGACAGCCGAAAGCGGCTTTGGATCGGCGCGAATGGTGCGGGTCTTACAATGTATGACCCGGCAAACTCCCAAACACGGCAATGGCGAAGGCAGCCGGGTAAAGACAGTACGCTTGTTGGTAATACCATTACTTCCATTACAGAGGACAAGGATGGCATCATCTGGATCAGTTCATTTATTGGAATTGTATCGTACGACCCGGTAAAGGATGTGTTTCGGCAATTCACAAGATTGCAGGGACTACCTTCCGTTAAAACTTCCTGTTTAAGGGTGGACGACCGCAACCGCCTATGGATCGGAAGCACATCGGGGCTGATAATGCTTGACAGCAGCCGTAGCTATTTTAAGCAGTTCGATTTGCAGGACGGTTTACCCGTAATGGAATTCAATGACCAGGAATCAATTCGTTTGCAGGACGGCCGATTTGTTTTCCCATCGATAAAAGGATTTGTAGTGTTCGACCCTGCCAGCTATGTAGAATCCGAAGCAAATCTCGATTTTTATCTGTCTTCTATAAAAGTGCATGGCAAGGAATTGCCAGGAACTATCAATAATGAAGAAATTCAATCACTGTCACTACGCCACAATCAAAATTTCTTTTCTTTTGAGATGGCCGCATTGAATTACATGAATGCTCATCAAACCTGGTATGCGTATAAACTGGAGGGATTTGATAAGGAGTGGATCTATACTAAAGACCGCATAGTTAATTACACAAATGTGCCGGGCGGAAAGTACAAGTTTTACTATAAAGCTACCCCTGATCCAAATAATTGGAATGTGGCTCAAAAATACCTGGTAATAAATATTGGGACGGTTTTTTACAAAACGGCCTGGTTCTGGATAATCACTGCTTTGCTAATTGCGACATTGATGTATTTGTATTACCGCAATCGGATAAGGCAACAACAGCAAATGCATTCATTACAGACGAAAGCGCAGTTGCTGGAGAAAGAAAAAGCACTGGTAATGTATGAAAACCTGAAGCAGCAGCTAAACCCGCATTTTCTTTTCAATTCGCTGACATCACTTAGCAGCCTCATTCGCCTGGATCAAAAAGTGGCGGGTGAATTTCTCGATAGCCTGGGTAAAACATACCGGTATATTTTGAAAAACAGGGAAAGTGAACTTGTGCCCCTGCAGGAAGAACTGAAATTTACGGATACTTATGTAAGGTTGCAAAGAACCAGGTTTGAAAAAGGATTGGAAGTTGTGCAGCATATAGAGGAAGAGTATTATCATCGAAAAATTGCACCGGTAACCTTACAAAACCTCGTCGAAAATGCCATTAAACACAATATTATTGATGAGGAATCGCCATTAAAGATTATAATCTACACGGAAGAAGACCACGTAGTAGTAAGAAACAACCTGCAACGAAAAAATTATGTAGAGTCGAGCAACAGGCAGGGATTGCAGAATCTCCAGTCCTTATACAGTTACCTGTCTAACAGGCCCGTAATAATTGAAGAAGACAAAGATTTTTTTACCGTCAAAATCCCTTTGTTATGATAAAAGCAGTGATCATTGAAGATGAGAGCCTGATAGCTCGTGAACTATTGGGAAAGATAGCGGCAGTGGCGCCAGATGTGCAGGTAATGGAAACCATTCCAAGCCTCAAAACAGCCCGCAAATGGTTTATGAGCAATGCAGAACCCGATCTTTTATTCATGGATATACAGTTGAGTGATGGTGTAAGTTTTGAACTTTTTGACCAGTTTACGCTAAGCTGTCCCGTTATTTTTACTACAGCTTATGATGAATATGCAATCAGGGCATTTAAAGTAAATGGGGTGGACTATCTTCTTAAACCCGTGGACGACCAGGAACTGGCTCAGGCTATTAATAAATGCAGGCAGTTTATGCAAAAACAGGTGAAGCAACAGACGGATATACGGGAGTTGATACAGGTATTACAAAATCCCGGCGAAGCCGTATTGTACAAGGAAAAATTTATTGTAAATGTCAGGAACAACTGGTTGCCTGTTGCCACAAAAGATATTGCCTGTTTTGTGAGAGACAATTTGAATTACCTCTATACTTTTTCCGGCGAAAAATATATACTCGATTACAGCACACTGGAAGAAATCGAGGAATTACTCGATCCTAAACTATTTTATCGTGCTAACAGGCAGTGCATTGTTCATATCAATGCCATTCAAAGCATCAGGCCGCATGAGAACCAAAAGCTGACCCTTACGCTCAAGCAACCGTTGAAAATGGAACAGGATGTAAGCCGCGAAAAAGCACCAGCCTTCAAAAAATGGTTCGATCGCTAGCCTGTTGCCGTTGATCATGCACCTGAATCGCTTGCAATAATAATTTTTAGATGCTCTGGTCTGCAATAATCAATTGTAATAAATCAAAAAGACCGGTGGTCCTTAACCCATCCCGTTATATAATCACTGATTTGTGAGGTAGGTGTACCTGGTGCAAATAATTTTCCGACACCAAGATCATTTAGTTTTTGCATATCATCTTCGGGAATAATGCCACCTCCCGTAAGCAGTACATCGTTCATGCCTTTTTGCTTCATCATATCCACCACTTTTGGGAATACGGTCATGTGGGCACCCGATAAAATGCTGATACCAATAGCATCCACATCTTCCTGCAAGGCGGCATTCACCACCATTTCCGGCGTTTGACGTAGTCCCGTATAGATCACTTCCATTCCGGCATCGCGCAATGCGGTGGCAATAACTTTCGCACCGCGATCATGGCCATCCAATCCTACTTTAGCTACCAATACTCTTACAGGTCTGTTCATGTGGTGAATTATATTTTCAAAAATACATTTCTTTAGGGAAGTCCGTAATTTGTATGATGCAATACCGCCAATTTGGAAATACGGACCTTAAAGTAAGCGAAATAGGCTTCGGCGCCTGGGCCATCGGTGGAGCTGCCATGATTGGAAGCACGGTCATTGGATGGGGTGATGCAGATGATGAGGTATCAGAACAGGCAGTGCACGCTGCCCTCGACCTCGGAATTAATTTTTTTGATACCGCAGATATCTACGGCCTGGGACATTCGGAAACAATACTCGGAAAATTGCTGCACGACAAAAAAGATGTGATAATCGCTACAAAGGTTGGCAATGTAGCCCGCGATCAACAGTTTACTGTCGATTATACACCAACTCATATCATTAGCGCGTGTGAAGCAAGTTTGAAACGATTAAGACGGGATTTTATCGATTACTACCAACTGCACACCGCCCGCGTTGAACATTTGCAAAAGGAGGAATGTATAAGTGCCATGCAGC
This sequence comes from uncultured Chitinophagaceae bacterium, assembly GCA_965652975.1. Classification (GTDB taxonomy): domain Bacteria; phylum Bacteroidota; class Bacteroidia; order Chitinophagales; family Chitinophagaceae; genus CADEDV01. Next base: position 9,492 of record CBFGYO010000092.1, read on the forward strand.
AACTTCAACAGCAGGGAAAAATCCGTTACTGGGGACTTTCATTAAATACCTTCGACCCGCTACCCGAAGCAAGTTTCCTGATGCAACGTGATCTCGGGAATGGGTTCCAACTTGTATTGAATATCCTCAACCAGGTAGCGTTGCCACTTGTAAAACTGGCGGCTGAAAGAGGTTATGGTATTATAGCCCGGATGCCGCTGCAGTTTGGGTTGCTTACTGGTAAGTTTGACGACAAAGTCGCTTTTGCAACAACCGATCACCGTCGTACACGATTAACAAAAGAAGTTGTAAACGCATCAAATCTTGCACTACAGCCGGTGTGGGATCTTTGTAAAAAATACAATTGCAGCAAAACCCAACTGGCTTTGAGCTATGTATTGGGATACCGTGAAGTATCGGTGGTTATTCCCGGGATAAGAACGGCAGCACAGGCTGAAGCAAATACATCAGGATCTTTTAAACTCGATGAAGAAGACAGGGAGATGATCGAACAGCTCGGTGTTTCCGATTTTCAAACAGTGATGGCCTTAATAAAAAAACAGGGTTAATTAAAAATCTATGGTCCCTATTTAGCGAAAGTTGATGTAGACAAGATATGCTACTTTATCCCCGCAGGTTCCCGCCTGAAACGTTTTTTTTCTTCCCGCAATCCTTCGATAGCCAATTGCAATCCGCTGCTATCAATGTTTTCATAAAAAATAATCATGTCGCCCCTCTGGCGGGAAAAAGGATTGGATATAGTATCTACCAATTGCGAACGTTGAAAGTGATTAAATACTTCATCATCCTTTTCCGGCACACGGCTGCCGATAAACAACAGGTGTCTAAAACGCATGTCGGGTCTGATCCACAAAAGAAACGAGCCATTGTCTGTAATTACTTTTTCCCTGAAATCTCTTGTCTTTCCATAAAAACGCAGGGAACCCGCATGCCCATAATGCCGCCCGTAAATAATTGTACTGGCTTTTGTGGAATCGTCGAGGTTATTGTAAAATCTTTCCGTTTTTGCCGCAAGTTCTTTCCAACCCAGCATATCGGCAAAATCCTGTGGTAAAGGATGATCCTGCTGATCTTCCCATCTTAAAACACCCGTTTTACCTATTCCATACTTTTTATAAAGGGCCGCCAGTTTTGCAGGTTTGTAAATAGGTAATAATAGTGGTATGAGTGGAATTGTAATCAGTATTATCAGGAGTGTAACGGCATATTGCTTCCACGTCTGTGGCCTGCATGCTCTTTCCAGTGCAGCGGCGCCAGCCGCTAATAGCGCGGGATAAATCCCCAGTGCATAATATCCCTTGCCCCGACCGGCAAAAAGCAAAATGATAATTACGAGATAGCTAATACCGATGACCCTGTAAGAAGGATTACGCAGTAGCCATATCAACCCGATGATCCATACAAACGACACCGGCAATAGCATTAACAATTGCTCTTTAAAAAAATCGGCTGGCTGCATGTATTGCAACTGTGTTTCCTGCAACTCCTGCATATGATGAATTACCGGCCAGTTGTGCTGGTACTGCCAAATCAAATTGGGAATGATGAGGATCATCCCGGCTAATGCCGCTAACCACGTATGTTTTTTTGTAAAGAGGATACGGTGTTTTGTAAGTAATATGCTTACTACAAGCCCGGCTGCAATGAATACAACAGAGTATTTACCATACCATCCAATTACAAGACTTAACGCCATCCAGTAAATAAATTCTTGTTGCTGCGTATTGATATAGCGTACCAGGAAATATATGGCAAGCGTCCAGCTAAAAATATCTATAATATTAGGTTGGAATAAAAAATGTACGCGCATATATGCACCTGTGATAATGCCCAACCCTGCAATGAATTGCGCAAAGCGATTGCCCCCCAGCTCGGCAGTAAGCATACAGGTGATGATAAGCGTAGCTGCACCAAAAAAGCAGGGCCATATTTTAATCCAGGCTTCGGAACCTCCAAACCAGGAAGAAATGGTACCAAGCCAGGATATAAGGGGAGGATTTTCCAGGTAACCAACGGCGAGGTGTTGTCCCTGTTCGTAGTACAGGTATTCATCCCTTTGCAATTCATACTCCCCCGACTGGAGAAAAAGCGGCAGTACAAATTTTATAAGTGCAAGTAAAAGAATAAGCGGCCAGTACGCCTCTGCTTTTTTCATTTAATAGTTTATCAAGGTGATAATCTCTTATACCCGGCATTTAATAAAGTGCTTGGCTTCCCGTCTCGAATAGTTTGTTGAAGGAAACCATACTCTTACCACATAGTATCATAGTCATATAGATCAACATAGTAGAACTACTGTTTCTTGCTCGAAGCTCGCAGCCTCCCTATTAGTTTTAAACATAGTCTATGTGTAAACTATGCTCACCTTTGTGGCTATGTGGTAAAAAAAACGCAAAAGGGAATTTCGCCTATAACTATGAAAAATTAATATCTAAATGGAAAATTTTGTTAACGCATAATCAATTCTCTTTCCGGTTTCTTCTTTTCCTAATAATTCAACAATATTAAAAACAGGCGGACCAAACTTCCCACCCACCAGCATCACACGAAGTGGCAATTGCAACTCACCAGGTTTGATATTTTTTTGCGTAGCTAATTCTTTAAAACTGTTTTCAAGTGTCACGGCGTCCCACGAGGAAGCATTTCCCAACACTGTTTTGAATTCATTAAAAAAATCAGCTTTACCGTCATTCCATTTCGGTTTTACAGAAGCAGTATCCAGTTCTACCGGGGCAATAAAGAAGAAGGATGTCTGTTGAACAAAATCGGTCAATAAGGAGCAGCGGTCTTTAACCAGTTCAATCGTTTTTTCCAGGAATAGGTCATCGGTGGGAATAATGGCATTCCCCTGTAATATTTCTTTCACCGGGGCCAATAGTTCATTACCGCTTTTTCTTTTTATCCATTCATGGTTGAACCACTTCGCTTTTTCATAATCGAACCTGGCACCTCCGCTATGAACCCGCTCGATCGAAAATTTTTCCTGGAGTTCTTCCCTTGAAAAGAGTTCCTGTTCACTGCCATCATTCCATCCCAGGAGGGCGAGAAGATTGATAAACGCTTCTGGTAAAAATCCTTTTTCACGGAAACCTTCTACAAGTTCATTGGTGTTGGGATCGGTCCAGTTCATTGCAAACACAGGAAAACCATATTTCGCGCCATCGCGTTTGCTCAACTTCCCGTTGGGTCCGAGAATGAGTGGAAGGTGCGCCCATAGAGGCATTTTTTCCAACCCAAATAGATATTTCCATAAGAGAATATGAACAGGAGCAGAAGGCAGCCACTCTTCGCCGCGAAAAGCGTGACTAATTTCCATCAGGTAATCATCGACTACTACGGCCAGGTGATAGGTGGGCATACCGTCAGCTTTCAATAGCACTTTATCATCTAGTAACGACGTATCAAAACTTACTTCACCCCGAATCATATCGTGAAAAGTAACTGTTTCGTGCGTTGGCATTTTTATCCGTATCACATGCTTAGCACCATTATCCAGTAATTTCTTTACTTCTGTGGCGGTAAGTGTGATAGAGTTGCGCATTTTTTCCCTTACTGCACGATCATATTGCGGAGATGGGTTGGTATCGGTCCTGAATGTTGTACGCATTTGCTCCAGATCTTCCGGTGTATCAAACGCATAATATGCATGCCCGTCGGCTACGAGTTGTTCTGCATATTGGCGATAAAGTTTTTTTCGTTCGCTTTGGCGATAGGGGCCAAAGTTGCCTCCCTTTACAGGGCTTTCATCGGGCACAAGGCCTGCCCATTGCAGGCAGTCCATTATATATTCTTCGGCGCCGGCCACATACCGTGATTGATCTGTATCCTCGATACGAAGGATAAAGTCGCCATTATTTTGCTTTGCAAACAGGTAATTATATAGAACGGTGCGTACGCCACCCAGGTGAAGACCGCCGGTAGGCGAGGGGGCAAAGCGTACACGTACTTTTTTATTCATAGGGTGCAAAGATAAAGCCATTGCTGCGGCCAACGGCGAGGTGTTGTCCCTGTTCGTAGTACAGGTATTCATCCCTTTGCAATTCATACTCCCCCGACTGGAGAAAAAGCGGCAGTACAAATTTTATAAGTGCAAGTAAAAGAATAAGCGGCCAGTACGCCTCTGCTTTTTTCATTTAATAGTTTATCAAGGTGATAATCTCTTATACCCGGCATTTAATAAAGTGCTTGGCTTCCCGTCTCGAATAGTTTGTTGAAGGAAACCATACTCTTACCACATAGTATCATAGTCATATAGATCAACATAGTAGAACTACTGTTTCTTGCTCGAAGCTCGCAGCCTCCCTATTAGTTTTAAACATAGTCTATGTGTAAACTATGCTCACCTTTGTGGCTATGTGGTAAAAAAAACGCAAAAGGGAATTTCGCCTATAACTATGAAAAATTAATATCTAAATGGAAAATTTTGTTAACGCATAATCAATTCTCTTTCCGGTTTCTTCTTTTCCTAATAATTCAACAATATTAAAAACAGGCGGACCAAACTTCCCACCCACCAGCATCACACGAAGTGGCAATTGCAACTCACCAGGTTTGATATTTTTTTGCGTAGCTAATTCTTTAAAACTGTTTTCAAGTGTCACGGCGTCCCACGAGGAAGCATTTCCCAACACTGTTTTGAATTCATTAAAAAAATCAGCTTTACCGTCATTCCATTTCGGTTTTACAGAAGCAGTATCCAGTTCTACCGGGGCAATAAAGAAGAAGGATGTCTGTTGAACAAAATCGGTCAATAAGGAGCAGCGGTCTTTAACCAGTTCAATCGTTTTTTCCAGGAATAGGTCATCGGTGGGAATAATGGCATTCCCCTGTAATATTTCTTTCACCGGGGCCAATAGTTCATTACCGCTTTTTCTTTTTATCCATTCATGGTTGAACCACTTCGCTTTTTCATAATCGAACCTGGCACCTCCGCTATGAACCCGCTCGATCGAAAATTTTTCCTGGAGTTCTTCCCTTGAAAAGAGTTCCTGTTCACTGCCATCATTCCATCCCAGGAGGGCGAGAAGATTGATAAACGCTTCTGGTAAAAATCCTTTTTCACGGAAACCTTCTACAAGTTCATTGGTGTTGGGATCGGTCCAGTTCATTGCAAACACAGGAAAACCATATTTCGCGCCATCGCGTTTGCTCAACTTCCCGTTGGGTCCGAGAATGAGTGGAAGGTGCGCCCATAGAGGCATTTTTTCCAACCCAAATAGATATTTCCATAAGAGAATATGAACAGGAGCAGAAGGCAGCCACTCTTCGCCGCGAAAAGCGTGACTAATTTCCATCAGGTAATCATCGACTACTACGGCCAGGTGATAGGTGGGCATACCGTCAGCTTTCAATAGCACTTTATCATCTAGTAACGACGTATCAAAACTTACTTCACCCCGAATCATATCGTGAAAAGTAACTGTTTCGTGCGTTGGCATTTTTATCCGTATCACATGCTTAGCACCATTATCCAGTAATTTCTTTACTTCTGTGGCGGTAAGTGTGATAGAGTTGCGCATTTTTTCCCTTACTGCACGATCATATTGCGGAGATGGGTTGGTATCGGTCCTGAATGTTGTACGCATTTGCTCCAGATCTTCCGGTGTATCAAACGCATAATATGCATGCCCGTCGGCTACGAGTTGTTCTGCATATTGGCGATAAAGTTTTTTTCGTTCGCTTTGGCGATAGGGGCCAAAGTTGCCTCCCTTTACAGGGCTTTCATCGGGCACAAGGCCTGCCCATTGCAGGCAGTCCATTATATATTCTTCGGCGCCGGCCACATACCGTGATTGATCTGTATCCTCGATACGAAGGATAAAGTCGCCATTATTTTGCTTTGCAAACAGGTAATTATATAGAACGGTGCGTACGCCACCCAGGTGAAGACCGCCGGTAGGCGAGGGGGCAAAGCGTACACGTACTTTTTTATTCATAGGGTGCAAAGATAAAGCCATTGCTGCGGAATGGTTTTACGGGTTACAAAACGAGTAGCTATTTTTATACCGCCAATGCATTACCTCGTAAAAACACCATGGTGGTTGAAAAAGCTTTTTCCCTCGTACGAATGGTCCATTCCAACGAAAGAAAAACGTATCTACCTCACCTTTGACGACGGACCCCATCCGCAGGCAACACCTTTTGTACTCGATGAACTTAAAAAGTTTGGTGCACAAGCCACATTCTTTTGTATCGGGAAAAACGTTGTAGCATACCCCGAAATCTATAAGCGGATTTTGGAAGATGGACATGCTATTGGCAATCATACTTACAATCATTTGAATGGATGGAAAAGCAAGGACGAAACGTATACTTCCGATATTGCATCGGCTGCTAACTATATCGATTCAAATTTGTTTCGCCCACCCTATGGCAGGATCACAAGTTTCCAGGCACAGCATATCCATCGTGCAATGAAAACTGAAAAAGCAAGAATAATAATGTGGTCTGTACTTAGCGGTGATTTTGATACTACCGTCTCTGCAAAACGCTGCATTCAAAACGTAATTCTGAATGCAACAAAAGGATCGATTGTGGTATTTCATGATAGTGAAAAAGCATTTCCTATATTAAAAGAAGTGTTGCCTGCTGTATTGCAATTCTTTTATAATGAAGGATATAATTGTAGTAAAATAAAAGGCGAAGAGTAAGTGAAAATCTTAATTGAGGGAATATTTCCATCTATATTATGCTGAAAGCAAGAGGTGTGATGGCTTGTAAAAAAAGTTAGGGCCTGGGTAGAAACCCTGGCCCGTTTTTAATCCGTACCCTATGAAAACTGGTTTAAAGGTATAATAATTTTTTAATTACC
>CBFGYO010000093.1:0-16125 GCA_965652975.1 uncultured Chitinophagaceae bacterium
TATCAATATCAAAGAAATAGCGACCTACCCACACGGAGCTGGGAATGCTGCCAATTAGATATGCGAGAACGATCAGTAAGAGTTCGTTCATAGAACTTGGGTTGAAAAGTTGGAACAGCGAAATTAAGGAAAAATGGGGGTTCTTAATACAGAAATAATACCTCGTTAATCCACGCTTAACGCACAAATTTCAGACATAGCCAGGTGTCGCGCATATATTTACCTGCAAAAACCAGCAAATGTTTTTTTGCAGCCCGCACAATATCAATTTCATCACTTACCAGCAAACCGCTTAGCAACAACACACCATTATTTCTCAACTGGCTCGACATTTTTTCCATATTATCCAACAGCACATGCTTATTGATGTTGGCAAGAATAATATCAAACGACTTCACCGTGCTCATTGAATCGATTTGAATGATACTTATATGAGAACAATGATTAAGTAAAATATTTTCCTTTGCATTTTCTATGCTCCAGTCATCAATGTCTGCAGCAATCACCTCTTTCGCATCTAATTTTTCAGCAAGTATTGCCAGTACGCCTGTGCCTGTTCCGAAATCAAAAACAATTTTCTCTTTAAAATCGATTTGTTTCATCTGTTGCATCATCATCCATGTGGTAGCATGATGACCCGTTCCAAAGCTCATTTTAGGTGTAATGACTATTTCATGGTCAACGCCTGGTAAACGTTCGTGAAATGCGGCTCTTACTCCAACAAAATCTTCAACTACGATGGGTTGAAAATTCGATTCCCATACGGCATTCCAGTTTTGTGCAGCGATTGTATCAATCTTATACGTCAACTGGTATTTGAAAGCAATATCTTTTAGATAATATTGATCAAAAGAGGGTTTAGGTATGAATGCTTTCAATTCACGATCGGATTGTTCAAAGCCTTCGTAACCTGCTTCAGCCAGGTGTGCAATTACCCACTCCTGTTGTTCGGGTAAAATAGAATCGAATGTCACCTGTATATGAGCAGTGGAGGTCATGTTGGTAATTTACGAATTACACTAAAAGATAAAAACTAAAAGAAAAAAGTGGCTCCTGTCGGTAGGTCCGACTGGAAACCACTTTTATATTAATCCTTAACTTTTATCTAATCTAAAATCAGTTATTGCTTTCCTCTCGTGGTTTACTCTCAGGTTTAGGGATAAGCACCTTTCTCGATAATTTGAATTTACCAGACTTAGGATCTGTACCGATTAGTTTCACTTTGAATTTGTCGCCTTCTTTCACTATTCCTTCCAAAGTTTCCAATCTCTTCCAGCTTACTTCACTTATGTGAACCAATCCCTGCTTACCAGGAAGAAACTCAACAAATGCTCCAAATGGCATTATCGATTTCACGGTGGCCTCATATACATCACCAATCACAGGTACAGCTACTATGCCTTTGATCCAGTTCTCTGCTTTTTGTACACCTTCCTTATTCACACCAAACACGCTGATCTCGCCCATGTTGTTTTTCTCTTCGAGGTTGATCGTTGTGCCGGTCTCGCGCTGAATTTCCTGTATCACTTTACCACCTGGCCCGATAACAGCTCCGATAAATTCGCGATCGATAAACATTTTAACCATGCGCGGAGCATGAGCTTTCACTTCTTCTCTCGCTTCAGGTATGCACTTGTACATAGCATCAAGAATATGCAAACGACCACGGCGTGCCTGGTCGAGCGCCTGCTGCATTACTTCCATCCTCAACCCATCGACTTTGATATCCATTTGTACACCACAAATACCATCGCGTGTACCGGTGACTTTAAAATCCATATCACCCAGGTGATCTTCATCACCAAGGATATCGGTCAGTATCGCATATTTATCTTCTTTGGTGATCAATCCCATTGCAACACCGGATACGTGCTTTGGAATTGCTACACCGGCATCCATCAACGCCAATGAACCTGCACATACAGTCGCCATTGATGATGAACCATTTGATTCAAGGATATCACTTACAATTCTCACAGTATAAGCAAAATCACCACCGGGCATCATTTGCTTTAAAGAACGTTGCGCAAGATTACCATGTCCTACTTCACGACGGCTTTGACCACGCATCATTTTTACTTCGCCCGTACTGAAGGGAGGGAAATTGTAATGTAGGTAAAACTTGGAGTCGACTGATTTGGCTGCGCTTTCAACCAGCAATTCGTCTAACGGAGTACCAAGGGTAACCGTTGTAAGCGATTGGGTTTCTCCTCTTGTAAACAATGCTGCTCCATGTGGCGAAGGAAGTACATCTACCTCCATATCCAATGGACGAACAGTTTCAAGATCACGACCATCGAGACGGATCTTTTCGTTGAGGATCATATCACGCACCACATAATATTGAAGATCGCTATAGTAAGAAGTAGTTAGCTTCTTTGTAAGCGATGGCATTTCTTCTCCTTCAGCCAGGTTAAGGCTTGTCTTTACATACTCCATCACTTCATCATGAAGAGCGGAAAACTTATCACTACGCTCATGTTTGCTCAAAGAGCCTTTAGCAATGGCGTAAACCTTATCTGTTGCATAAGCGTTTATTTTTTCGCGCAATGCTTCATCGGTTTCTGGTTTTACATATTCACGCTTTCCCTTCACTCCTACGAGGTCGCGCAGCTCTTCCTGTGCTTTTACCTGTATGCGGATTGCTTCGTGTGCCACTTCGAGGGCCTTCACCAGTTCAGCTTCACTGCATTCCTTTGCTTCACCCTCCACCATCATCAGGTTTTTATCTGTTGCCGCGATGATAAAATCCATATCAGATTTTTCCATCTGGCTGCGTGTAGGATTAACTACAAACTGCCCGTCGATCCTGGATACCCTTACTTCAGAAATGATCTCTTTGATAGGAATATCAGACACAGCCAGTGCCGCGGATGCAGCCAGGCAGGCCATAGCATCTGGCATTACTTCAGCATCACTCGATATAAGTGTGATCAATACCTGTACGTCGCATAAATAATCTTCTGGAAACAAAGGACGAAGAGCACGATCAACCAGGCGGCTGGTCAGTACTTCGTAATCGTTCAACTTTGTTTCCCTTTTGAAGAATGATCCTGGAATACGTCCTGCTGATGCAAACTTTTCCTGGTAGTCAACCGACAATGGAAAGAAGTTTTGTCCTTCCCTGGGTTCCTTATTGGCAACTACTGTTGCAAGTATCATACAATTACCCATGGACACCGTTACGGCTCCATCGGCCTGGCGGGCAAGACGGCCTGTCTCGATCGTGACCATACGGCCACCGCCAATATCAAATGTTTTACGAATTGGTTGTTGTAACATGTTTCAAAATTTGTGATTTACGTTTACTGGCATAAACCTAAACCTGTTGGAGATAATAATTATCCCTGGAAATAATGCGGGCTAAAAACAGTTATTCCCGGTATCGGTGGACGACATCGGGAATATCACTATTAATTTCAGATTCCGTTGGAAGAAACTTCAGTATAGCAAACATTTCCCTATGGCGATCGGCCGGGAAGGGATTATTTCCTGAGTCCGAGTTTCTCGATCAATTGGCGGTAACCTGTAAGGTTATGTTTTTGCAGGTAGTTCAGTAAGCGCTTGCGTTTACCTACGAGTTGCATCAAACCGCGGTGAGTAGAGAAATCTTTTTTGTTTTGTTGAAGATGGCCGCTGATCTGGCTGATACGTTCGGTCAGTAGCGCGATCTGGCCTTCGATAGAACCGGTGTTGGTTGTTTTACCACCGAATTCTTTGATGATTGTTGCTTTTTTTTCTGTTGTTAGAGGCATCTTTTGCTTTTTTAAAAATTCATCCGATTATGTGTATCCAATTATTTCAGGCGGCAAAGGTAAGGTAACCATATGTTCCTGCCAAGACTTCTACAAGCTATTTTTCAGGCAGTTAAGAAGTAATGTTACCTCCATTTCGGAGTTAAAAGCATGAAGCACAATGCGTAATCTTTCACCTCCTTTTGGTACAGTAGGATAAAGAATAGGCCGTGCATCAAATTTATGTTGCTGGATAGTAGCTGCTACGTGTCGCACCTGCTCATTTCCCGGTATAACAATAGCCTTTATCGGGTGCGAAGCCGGTTCCGACACCACCAATTCCGCCGGCTGAAAAAGCCGGGACAGTTGTCGCAAATGGTCACGCTCCTTGGTCATTGCCGGAAACAAACCATAACTGATCCTAATATCTTCCAGGGTGTGTTCGGGTAAGGCAGTAGAATACACAAATGGCCTGGCGAAATTGATAAGATAAGATCGTAATAGCTCCGTTCCCAGTACAATCGCACCATGAGTACCGCAGGCTTTTCCGAAAGTATGTACGCGCGCAAAAATGCGTTGCTGCAAGCCAAGCATTTGTGCAAGCCCCTCACCATGCTCTCCTACTACACCCGTTGCATGCGCTTCGTCCAGTACCAGCTTTGCACCATACTTTTCACATAATAACACTATTTCATAGAGTGGACAGTAATCTCCGTCCATTGAAAAAACAGATTCTGTAACCACGAATACTGTCCCGTTAGCTTTTTGAAGTTTCCTTTCGAGGTCCTCCAAATCGTTATGCAAAAACGAAAAAGATTGTGCGAAGGACAATCGCATCCCATCACGGATGGAAGCATGACATAAATAATCATAGAGAATAGTATCCCCGCGTTGCGGTACGCAGGATAGCAGTCCCGTATTGGCAGCATAACCCGAATTAAATATCAATCCTCCAGGTGACTGGTGAAATGTGGCAATCAAATCTTCCAGTTCTTCGACATTCTGGCTATTGCCCGATAAGAGCCGGGAACCGGTGGCGCCTGAAGAAGACGGCATGGTATAATTTCTTCGTTGCCCGATGAGTTGATTTTTTACAATACCCAGGTAATCATTCGAGCAAAAATCGATCATGTCGGGAGCGGGCGATTGAAGTGTACGCAATGAATGTTCACGAACACGTTCATCCAGTTTTTTTAACAAAAAATCTTCATGCATACCTTTACGCAGTATTGACAAACAAAGTAAAGTAATCATGGACGAAAGAACCGAAGACCTGAAAAATATACTTGGGCTGCAGTTACCTACCGACCCCCGCTGGGTAAACCTGGCAGCACTATCACTCGAAGCGATCCTTACTGACCACGCATATTGCGAACAGAAAGCCGCTACTACCTGTATCACCCTCATCCAACGCTATAGTAACAAAGAAAAACTGGTAAAGGAGCTAGCCCCTATTGTTACTGAAGAATGGGGACATTTCAGACTGGTTCTCGCTGAATTGCATAAACGCGGACTTACATTGGGCAAGCAACGCAAAGATGAATATGTAAATGCCCTGCTTGAATTCCAGCAAAAAGGTGGGGATGAAGAAGGACGCCTGCTTGACCAATTACTGACCATGGCGATGATAGAAGCGCGGAGTTGCGAACGTTTCAAACGCCTGAGTGAGGGCCTTGACGACGAATACATGCGGAATTTTTACCGTCGTTTTATGGAAAGTGAGGCGGGCCATTATACACTTTTTATCGACCTCGCGGAAACCTATATCGATAAAGAAAAAGTACGAAAGCGCTGGCAACAGTGGCTTGCCCATGAGGTAGAAATAATGGGTAAATTGGAAGTGCGGGGGGATAGAATTCATTAGCTAAGAGATTAAAGGTGATGAAGAGGAAAAGAGTGCTTGAATGTACATCGTAGTTGTTTTCAAGGACAACAGGAATTAAGGAGAGTGACCTGCTCCGGATTAATACGCTCGCTTTTACTTTTTTCCTCTTTGACCTCTTCGCTTATGGCATTGAAATTGGTAAATAGTTTTGCATGAAACCAGCCGTCTACCAGGAAGCTCTGGATGCTTTCGCCAATCCTTTTCATGAGTTCAGTATCGAAAAAATCGATAATGGATTGATCAATTGTTCATTCAAGGTTACGTCCCGCCTCAATGGTGTGTCGTTTCTTTTGCAAAAGATTAATAAGAAGGTGTTTCCGGAGCCGGCATATGTGCAGAGTAATTATGAAAAATTGTGGAAATTTCTCCAGGCGGAGCAATTACCCTTTTACATTCCACAGCCCCGGTATTTTCCCGACGATTCATCCCTTTATGTCGATAGTAACGATAACTATTGGCGTGTATTTGAATACGTGATGGGCAGCCAGACCTTTTCGGTGGTAGAATCACCCGACCAGGCGAGGGCCGCAGCAAAATCATTTGCAAGTTTTACGGCGGCGTTCGAAGATTTCGACCTGTCTCAGTTGAATATTACGATACCTGAATTCCACAACCTCTCGGCACGTTTCGCACAGTTGCAGCAATCAATTCACAGCGGTCACCTCGAGCGCCTGATGAAAGCCGCGACCTTAATTGATGAATTGAAAAAACGTGAAAGGTATGCGCATTTTTATGATGTGATTACAGATTCAGATGCATTTAAAAAACGCGTGATTCACCATGATGCCAAAATTTCGAATATTCTGTTCGATACCGATACCCGCAATGTTATATGCCCCGTCGATTTCGATACCGTTATGCCCGGCTATTTTTATTCCGACCTCGGTGATATGATCCGTACGATGGCTGCTTGCCGCGACGAAAATAGTATCGTTGTCGAAGAGCAATGCATCCGAAAAGATTTTTATGAAGCGATAGTAAGCGGATATGTCTCCATAATGGAAAGTCACCTTACGGAAGCCGAAAAAAAATACGTTCATTTTTCCGGTATGATGATGACCTACATGCAGGCGCTAAGATTTCTTACAGATTACCTTTTGGGTGATGTGTACTACCGTACAGACTACCGTGAACAAAATTTTGACAGGGCGCAAAACCAATTGGTATTGCTACAAAGGCTTGAAGCGTTCCTCGGCGAGGAATACAGTTTCAGGATATAACTTCTTTCACACCATCGCAGACTGAAGCGGCGAATACATCACAGGCATACCCTATTTCTTCCATGTAATGTGCTGAACACTTCGCGGCAAAATCATCGGCCTTGTCTCTTTTTACCAGCGCTATTGCACAGCCGCCAAAGCCTGCACCCGTCATGCGCGCCCCAATACATCCTTCATATGTTTTACAAAAATGTACAATCGTGTCCAGCTCGTCGCCTGACACCTCGTATAATTCTTCCAGCGACTGGTGAGATGCATACATTAATTTGCCAAATGCAACCAGGTCATTTGCTTTTAACGCTTTCGCTGCCTGCTTTACCCTGTCATTTTCAAATACTACATGCAATGCCCGTTTTTCAAGTACCGGGTCGTTGATTACATGGCGATGAAGGAGGAATTCGTCGGGAGCTATGTCACAAAGATTTTGAACGGGCAATACTGTCTTTAAAGCCTTCAATGCTTTCCCACATTCCATGAAGCGTTCATTGTAGGCTGATTCGATCAGGTTTCTTGGTTTATTGGTATTAATGATTACCAGCACATACTCCTGCAATTGTACGGGCAGGTATTCATGTTCCAATGTATCACAGTCAAGCAGGATGGCGTGGCCTTCCTTGCCCATCGCAACAGCAAACTGGTCCATGATACCACTATTGACACCAATAAATTCGTTTTCAACTTTTTTACAAAGCAATGCCAGGTCTGGCTTTGGAATTTTCATCCTGAATATTTCATTCAGCGCAAACCCTGTTACAATTTCGATCGAGGCCGAAGAGGATAGTCCCGAACTCAGCGGAAGGTTGCCCCCAAATAACAGATCTAGGCCGGAAACGGCATGTCCCTCTTCCTGCAGGTAGCTGATTACTCCAAGTGGATAATTATACCAGGCCTTTCCCGACCTGGTGTACGACTCCTGTAAATGCAGACCTGCCCCTTCCGGGAAGTCAATACTTTGCATGCGCAATAATTTTTCCGTATTCCGGGATATCGCGAGGTATGTTCCCAGGTTAATGGCGCAAGGCATTACTTTACCGCCATTGTAATCGATGTGTTCCCCGATAAGGTTCACACGTCCCGGGCAAAAAAATAAATGTTCCGCTTCCTTGTGGAAACGATTGCGGTATTCTTTTAGCAAATCATGCTTCATCGTTCAATTTGTATTACTTTCATTATGATGAAAGAGAACAGTCAATATTGTTTTACAGATACCCGTGGCGAAGACATTTTTCTTTATCGTCTATCTAACAACAGGGGCACCGAAGTAATTATTAGCAACTACGGTGCCATCATCACTGCATTCCGCTATATGACACGGAATGATCTGCCAAATGATATCGTACTTGGCTTCGACGACGTAAAGCAGTATAGCGGCAAGGAATACCTGAAGAATTATCCCTGGTTTGGTGCTGCCGTGGGGCGGTATGGTAATCGCATAAGAAATGCCCGTTTTGAAATTGATGGCCAGGAGTATCAACTTACAAAAAATTCTGGTAACAACCAGTTACATGGTGGACTGGAAGGGTTTGATAAAAAAGTGTGGAAGATGGAGGATGTGGGTACGGGAATGCTATTATTATCTCACCGCAGCCCGGATGGAGATGAAGGATATCCCGGCAACCTCGAAGTCAGGATTCTTTATACGCTTAACGATGCAGACGAACTGAGTTACGAATTCACAGCTAATACTGATAAACCCACAGCGATCAACCTTACCCATCACAGTTATTTCAATTTGAACAATGGAAAAGGCGATATAAAAGATCATGAGTTGAAAATTCCCGCTGACCATTATCTTGAACAGGACGAAAACTTAGCCGTTACCGGCAACCTGGTTGCGGTAAAAAATACCAGTCACGATTTTACACAGCGCAAGAAAATCGCTGCCGACTGGGATGAAACAACTGGTTATGATCAAAGTTTTGTAACTGCAAAACCGGCAAAGGAATTTGGATTGGTAGCCGAAGCATGGTCAGCGAAATCGGGCCTAAAACTCGAAGTATGGTCAACCGAACCTGTAGTTCATTTTTACTCTGGAGTATGGATACCGTCAGTGAAGGGGAAAAATGGAACTAACTATACCCCGTTCTCTGGGTTTTGTCTAGAAACTCAAATACATCCCAATGCCATCAACCTGCCACATTTTCCGAATACGGTGTTGAGACCGGGCGAAACTTACCATCAGAAGACTGTATACAAAGTAATTCAGGAACCATTAAAATAAATTAGTTCCTCTTCAAGGTTCAGGAATTCAAATTGCTTCATCAATTCGGCCGCTTTCGTAGCCTGGCTTTTGAGAAACTGTCGATGAGCATTTGTGTCCGGTTGAAAAGGTTTATGCTTACGCGCAGTCACAAGCTTTTTTACTTCTTCCATCAATTGTTGCGTAGAAGGATGAATGCAGGATTGCGTAAACTTTTCCAGTACAAAAGAAGTGGCCATATAATTGGGATGAGCCAGGTCGATATCGTAAAACCGATAATCACGCAAAACATCGATCACCAGTTCGTAGGCAGGAAAATAATAGAGTTTGTCAAACTTATTCACCATATGATGTACAGCCTCAATAAGCCTCGCTTTACTTCGATTGTTTTCAATTACGCCGTCTCGTAAATGTCGAACGGGACTTACAGTAAAAATCACCTGGAGGTTGGGATTGAATTGCGTCAACTGGTGATAGCAGGTATCAAGCAATGTAATTGTTTCATCTATAGAAAGCATATGTTTTTCAAACCATGCCGCCGGCGCACGATGGCAATTGGCTACACCCTTCCCATCTCCAGTGATAGACATTCCTTTGAGGTCGGCAATCGCCTGCCCGGTAAGCCTGTAAGAAAACGATGACCCAAGCGTAATGATTATCCAGTCTGTTTTTTTCAAAAAAGCATGTGCTTCCTTTACCGACTTATTCATCTGGTCAATCGCGGCCTGCGGATCAATATTTGAAAAACGACTGTGATGTTCCCAGCTATGCCACACATCATTTAACTGAAAAAGGTCCTTACGGGTATATTCTTTTTGCTGAACATAAGCAATAAGACTTTTGCATACGCTGGCTGGATCAAAAAGAATTCCGTGAGGATTTTGCAGGGTGTTGAATTTGAGATCCTGCAAGGCGTTGCCGATATGTTCGGTAAAACAGGAACCAATCAGCAATACCCTATCGCGATAGGTTATCGGCTGCGGTAGCTTTTTTACATCCATATTTACCATGAAATCCATCATATATTAATTTGTCAGCCTGCAATGATTACTTTTTAAATAAAGTATCGGCAATATCAAGACTTTGCAGGAGCGCTTCTTTATTTATTCCCGTTAAAATTCCTTTTGATTCAAAATGGGTGATCATCCACCCGGTATCCATATTGCCAACCAACTCATCGTCGGCCATGGGACAACCGCCAATACCCTTGAGTGCACCATCAAAGCGTTTGCATCCGGCACGCACAGCAGCATCCAGTTTCTCCTGGCGGTTATGTGGTGTGGAGTGCAGATGTACTCCCACTTCCACACCCGGTAAAGATTCAACTAAGTAGCTGGTAATATCAAAAACCTGCGAAGCCGTTGCTACACCCACCGTATCTGCCAGTGAAATAATACCGATATCCATACCAACCAACTTATTCACCCATTCAAATACGATCTCCTCATCATAGGGATCACCATAGGGATTTCCAAAACCCATGGAAATATATACTACCAATTCCTTACCCGATTTTACACAAAGATCCTGTATCTCTTCTACCCTTTGCAATGACTGTTCCATTGATGAGTTAGTATTACGCTGTTGGAAAGTTTCTGAAACCGAGAAGGGAAATCCTAAATAGCTTATGGTATCAAAACTGCATGCTACCTCAGCACCTCTCGTATTGGCGATGATGGCTAACAGCCTGCTCACAGAGCCAGATAAATCAAGACCATTCAGCACTTCTGCCGTATCTGCCATTTGCGGTATGGCTTTGGGCGACACAAAACTTCCAAAATCGATCGTATCAAATCCCACTTTAAGGAGGGAATTGATATATCGTATTTTATCTTCCGTACTGATCATTGATTTCCATCCTTGCATGGCATCCCGCGGACATTCGATCAATTTGAGCTGTGGTTCGGACATAACTCAAAGTTACGTAAGGATTAAGGAGCGGCAAACAGGTGAAGGGCGGCCGGTTAGCGGTAGTTAGAGTTTTTCAATACGTCAACCTTATCCCGAAGCACATTAAAGAAACGATTCCTGTCCTTTTCACCAGTCCTGCTTATAAGTGTTGACCGGCTAAGCAGTGTGTTGAATGTCGCATATGCTTTATCGGCAAAACGATTGTCTTTGGTCATCAGGTAGCTAAGTACACTGTAGGTAACGGTGGAGATGCGTTGATTATCGAGATTAATTAAAATGGTATTGTTGCCAAGGATCAGTTCGTTTACATAAAATTGCACAGGAGCCCTGTGACCCACATCAGTAGCACCGGGTATAAATTTTACTCCTTTCTCTGCCTGCTCCTGCAAATGATCAAGTACTCGTAGAAATGAGGCTACCACTGCGTCAAAATCCTCTCTGTTGGTGAACATACCGGCATCTTTATAGTATCCTACCTGGTTTACGGTACTATTGATACTTTCAAGATTCCACAACTCTATGGAAGGTATTTCATTGAATTCATGCAATAGCTGTTGTCCTATATGATAACAGTCATGATAAGGAAACTCGCTTAGTGAAAATTTTTTGTGAGCGAGTGCGGGATGGTTATTGATCGTTCTCGACCAAAAAAATGTTTTAAAAGCGGCCATCTCCGGGAACAAGTAAAAATACCAGAATGGGACATCCTTGCACAGGTAATGAATTTCTTTTGACTTGAAGGAATTGAAATACTTGAACTGTTGAAGCATGCCCTTTAGGTAGTCAACATGTTCCCCGGTAGGCGACGTTACTCCCGGAGCCTGGAATAACACTGTTTCGTTTTCGAGTTGCAATAACTGGTCAATAGAAAAATGATAGTGCTCGCAGATACGCTTCAGCTCGTTGAGGGTGATTGGCTTTTCCCCTCTTATTCGGCGATATACGCTATCGGGGCTCAATTCCAATAAATCACATAATCCATCTACGAGTGACAGGTGCTGTGGCAAGCGCTCTTTCAGGTGGTTGAAGAGCTGTAGTTGCAGTTCGTTGGCTTCCATGTGCAGCGGTAAATTACTGAAAATCCGTAAATCCAATGTGCAGTTTATTGCTTTCTGCAAAAACACTAACTCCGCGCCACCTGATTGGGATTTATTGCATTCCTATTAATACAATATTCATTGACTTATTGAAGATCACTTTTTCCAGGCTTCTCTTGCAGGTGTTTCCGTTATACAGGCTGTGACTTCATTTATAGGTTTGACCCGAACCAAAAAGCAACACCATGAAGCCACAATTCCTTTTCATTGTTATCGGCCTGGCCATCCTGATTCGGCAACCTGCCGCAGCTCAAACCGGTATTGAAAGTATGACAGGTAATATTCAATCAGCACCTGAACTTCAAAATGAAGTGAAACCGAAACAACTTAATTTCTTTATTATTTCCAAGAGGAAAAAAGGAAGTCTCGACCTTGCGTCACGTTTCAATGTATTCCGCTCCAAAATGAAGAGCATATTTCGTAAAAAGAAATTTGTAGCCATCGTTGCCAGCGATGGTATGCAGATGTCGGAAAAGGTAAAATACCGCCTTCGGAAATATAATGCCCGGATCGGAACTATCTGGTTCGATTCTCATGGCATGTATAAAAAAGGATATTCACTTTTCTTCATTGGCAAAGATGAATACAGTTATAAAACCTTAAAAGATTCGGCTACCATTGCTACGCTGCTGTCCCTTTCACCTTATACAGATGCTGATACAAAGTTGATCATTGGCTCCTGCTATGGCGGCGCCACCTATCACAGGTCTTCTATTGACTATAAAGACACTTCGCGGATGAATGGTGATTCGCTCATGATCGCTATTGGGAGAATTTTTATTCAGTCATCCGTTTACGCCAGTGAAAGTTGGGTTATGACCAAACCGGGCTTATTTCTAAAGAGAGAAGCTGTAGCAGGATTCCCGGGTCGCAAACTTTTTAGAGATATTTGTTACAAACCTGCATGGGAAAATGCAGGAAAGTGGAACAGCTACTGCGCAAAGGACAATTATTTTGCAGCAATAAACCCGGTTACGCTTGATATGTATGGCAACGCGATCATACGCAGCAAAGCATATCACGAGAAAGCGGATGTAAAAAAAGATATCGAAAAAAACATGGATAAGCTCGAGGCGGGTCTTTACAAATAATACACTATCGGGTAAAGGTGGCCTGGGAGAACGCTTCCTTATTTCAATCGCTGTGTCATTGCTTCATACAGGATCATCCCGGTGGCTACAGAAACATTCAACGATTCAAAATCTGTTACCATCGGGATCTTTACTTTTTCATCGCAGATCTTCAGTAAGGCCGGGTAAATACCTTTCTCCTCACTACCCAATACAATAGCACAGGGTATGGTAAAATCACATGATGCGATATTTTTTTCAGCCGTCATTTCACTTGCAAAAACGCGTATGCCATTCATATGAAGATCATCTACTGCTTTCATCAGGCTGTTAACGCGGCAGACTGTTATTTTTTCCAATGCACCGGCAGAAGTGAGTATGGCATCTTCATTCAAAGCTCCCACTCCCTTATCAGGAATGATGATGGCATGCACACCGCAACAATATGCCGTGCGGGCAATGCCGCCGATATTGCGTATATCTGTTATCCCGTCCAGGATAATAAATAATGGCGCCGTGCCAGAATCCATCACCCACGATATCACATCCTGCAAAGGCTGGTATTGCACTTTAGCTTTTTGTGCCACACATCCTTCGTGTCCTTCCACATGAAAATTGTTCAATTTAGCAACCGGCACATAGTTTACGGGCACACCATGTTGTGCAGCCAGGCGTTTGATCTCGCTGATATCCTGGCCCTGAGCTGAAGTATCCAGGTAGATCCTGTCAAGAGCGAGCCCGGTTTGCATTGCTTCGATCACCGGCTGACGCCCGATCACCAGTGTATTTTTTTTGGGGCGCTGTTGCTGCTGTCTAAAATTTTTCACGATTCAAATGTATTACAAACTAAAAACCCTGCAAGTTTTACAACTGCAGGGTCCGATATCGTATGCGGTAAGTATTATTTCAATCCAAAAGCTTTTTTCACCTTGGGTACATAGTCAAGCTTTTCCCATGTAAAGAGCTCTACTTTGCGGGTTATTTTTTTACCGTCGGGTGAAACAAAGGTCTTCTCAACCATTTCTGGTTTGCGTCCCATATGACCATATGCTGCAGTTTCAGCATAAATGGGATTACGCAGTTTCAGACGCTGTTCGATAAAGTAAGGGCGCATATCAAATATGCTGGATACGAGTTTGCCGATCTGTGAATCGGTCATATTTACTTTGGAAGTGCCAAATGTATTTACATTGATGCTGGTAGGTTGAGCTACACCGATTGCGTACGAAACCTGTACAAGTACTTCCTCAGCAATGCCTGCAGCAACCAAATTCTTTGCGATATGACGGGTAGCATAAGCTGCACTCCTGTCTACTTTGGACGGGTCTTTGCCACTGAAGGCACCACCACCATGTGCACCTTTTCCACCATAGGTGTCCACTATAATCTTGCGACCCGTAAGCCCGGTATCACCGTGTGGTCCGCCGATTACAAATTTGCCGGTAGGATTAATATGGTATTTGATATTGTCGTTAAATAGTTTGGCGTATTTCTTATACTTTGATTTCACCCGCGGTATAAGGATATTAACGATGTCGTCCTGGATCTTCTTCAGCATTTTTGGTTCCGTATCGAAATCATCATGCTGCGTGGATACAACGATCGCGTCGATGCGCACCGGTTGATTTTTATCGTTGTATTCAAGTGTTACCTGGCTTTTAGCATCTGGACGCAGGTATTTTATCTGCTTGTTTTCACGGCGAAGTGCTGCCAGTTCCAACAACAGTTTGTGTGCAAGATCAAGTGCCAGTGGCATGTAATCATCAGTTTCATTGGAAGCATATCCAAACATCATCCCCTGGTCGCCTGCACCCTGCTCTTCCTTTTTCTTACGGTCAACACCCTGGTTGATGTCCGATGATTGTTCGTGAATTGCTGAAAGCACGCCGCATGAACTTGCTTCAAACATGTATTCACTTTTAGTATATCCAATCTTACGGATCACTTCGCGGGCAATTTCCTGCACATCCAGGTAAGCTTTTGACTTTACCTCGCCAGCCAGCACTACCTGGCCCGTTGTAACAAGCGTTTCGCAGGCTACTTTGGACTGCGCATCAAAAGCGAGGAAATTATCAATCAGTGCATCAGATATCTGGTCGGCAACTTTATCCGGGTGCCCTTCAGAAACACTTTCGGAGGTGAACAGGTAAGACATAGTTGATCTTCGTTTTTAAATGAGTTTAGTAAATAACCTGATCTGCCCGTGCGGGCATTTCAAATCGGGTGCAAAGATAACACCCGAATACATTCCATATTAACTGCTTTTCCACTAAATTTTGGAGTAAACCAGTCGTAACCGCATGCGTTGCGGGTTAGATGCAGGGGTGCCCCCGGCTACTCTTACTCTTCCTTTCACGATGGTTGGATTGATAAACATACCAACAGTAACATCCGATACCACCGGTGGTGTACCATATTGGGTAAGCACCTGGAAGGGCGCAGATAGGCGTAGGTCATACAGTGTTGAAGTACTTGTAAGTACATGTTGCACGTACCTTGAAATATTGAATTTCCATACTTTCACCACTTTGCCATTGGCATCCACCTTATTTGTCGCTACGGTTCCAAAAGCTACCCGGTTGAAATCCTGGCCATCGTAAATCACATCATAAGGGATAGTTCGATACTGTTTTTTGGGCAATGCAATCGTTGGATCATATGCGTCGAGGTATAAATAACTCGGTGTCGGAAATAAGGTATCAGAAACATCATACACCTGCTCAACTATCAGCTCGGCACGATGAATTACCCGGTTGGTGACATTTGCCAGGTCGGGTATCTTAACAGTCAAAAAAGATCCGGGAGTATTTTGAACATAGCCTAATTGATCGGGGGCGGAACCGCCCTGTACGCCGGCAATTTCACCAAATGAATGATCTCGAACTACGTATTGAGCCGCCCCACTACGTGAAACGCCAAAAAGTGAATTGAACCGGAAATAAGTGACAGTGGTGTCTATCTGTACATTTTTATTGTACCTGTAATAAATAGCTAGTTTAGTATTTGCA
>CBFGYO010000094.1:0-16111 GCA_965652975.1 uncultured Chitinophagaceae bacterium
CAGCTTTAGCATTGCCTTCGGGCAAATTGTTTGCGAATGCCGCTGCTCCCATCGTAAGCATAACGGCAACTGATAAAACGATTCTTTTCATGATTTAGGTTTAAGGTTTAATGTTAATGATAGATGATTTATATTAAGGATGAGTATTGTTGGATGATTTTGGTGTTCACTCAATAACAGCGACGCCTTTTTTAAACAAAACCCTGGGGATCCTTTGCTATCGCGCCGGATTCAGGGTTTGTTTTTTTTACCACACACCAAAACTGAGTTTATGCCTTCCGGGTTTTCTTAAACACACTCCACTCATTGTCGGCAGAAGCTTTTAATACAATCACGTTTTCTGCATTTTCGAGCGTGATGTAATAACCAGTACTGTCGCTTCTCGTTACTTCAAACAAATCGCTGATCCAAAAATCTGCATAAGATTTCTTCAAACCTGTTTGAAGGTTCATTGGCAGATCGAGTGATGTGATATTGCGTGTAATACCCAGCAATTCGCCGTCCATTGTATAGAATGCATTTACATGCTGATCGTTGAAAAGGAATTCTGCTTTCACATAATCCGAGGTTGTTACCCAACGTACATCTTTTGCAGTTGTAAATTCAGTTTGAAACGCATGGAGCACTTTCTGGTTTATCTTTTCATCGTTGGCGAATGCACTTAGTGTGCTTATAGTTATCGCCAGTAACATGATCAACTTTTTCATGACTAATTTTTATTGGTTAGGGTTTTTTAAATTTCTGTTCTAAAAAATATCATTTGTTATCTATGACGTCACAAATGTATATTGGGTTACACCCGGTGGCAAGCCAATTGTGATTAATGGGGGTCGTTGTTAAACACCCTTAACATGCTTATGAAATATCAAACCGCACATCATTCTATTCCAACCGCCTGTACCTGAATGTACTCTTTTATCATCCCCAAATTTGGTGATACGAAAAAGTATTTAGATATTTGTCTAAATAACTAATGAATCAATTGTAATTATGAACTCGGTTTTTAAGGCGCTTAATGATGCTACCAGGAGGGAAATACTGCAATTGCTGCAGGAAAAAGACATGACGGCGGGTGAAATTGCCGAGCAGTTCAATATGTCCTGGCCCAGCATTTCGCATCACCTTGACCTGCTCAAGCAGGCTAAGCTTGTAAATGCGGAAAAGGATGGCCAGTATATATATTATTCATTAAACACTACGGTAGTAGATGAAATTCTTAAATGGTTAATGCAATTCAAATCAAAAAAGAAATAACATGAAGCTACTATTCAAAAAAGCCATATGGCCAATTGTAGCCATACCGCCAATTTACCTGGCTGCAACATGGAACCGGTTGCCCGAAAAGATCGGGATGAAATACGACCTGGAGGGAACACCCATCCGATACGGAAGTAAAGCAGAAATGCTAGGCCTGATGATCGTTCTTAGCATGGTGACCCTGCTTACGTGGTTGTTGCTGACAAATATGCACCGTTGGGATCCAAAAAGACATGCCGTCGAAAATAAGGACCGGCTGCTACGAATTGCTTTTGCCGTCGTAATATTTATAGCGGCTGTACAATGCCTGCTCATCTATTCCGCTGCAGCCGGCAGTTTCAAACTAAGTATGGGACTGATTCTATCAGGTGTGGGTTTACTATTTGCAATCATTGGAAATTATATGCCCAACCTGAAGCCAAATTATTTTGCGGGATTGCGTTTACCCTGGACATTAGAGAATGAAGAAAACTGGAGACAAACGCACCACATGGCTGGCAAGTTGTGGTTTGCTGGGGGACTTGTGCTGGCTGTTGTATGCCTGTTTACTCCACCAATAATTTCAATCATTGTATTTTTTACGATCATTACTATAATGGTAATCGTACCAACCGTTTTTTCTTATCGGCTTTACAAAAAACAAAAATTACGGGCAGATAAAAGATGAAAGTGAAAAGATAAAAGTGATATTCAGTGCGTGTCTCCGAATAAATATCACTTTTATCTGTTAACTTTTATCTTTTATCTGAATTAACTTCAGGACAAAAACCTGGACCTTGAATTATCTGGCGCATGCGTGGCTTTCATTTCTCGACCCTGAGATCATGGTGGGTAACCTCATCAGTGACTTTGTAAAAGGAAAAAAGAAATTCGATTATCCTGCGGGCATACAAAAAGGAATATTGCTCCACCGCATCCTGGATACATATACCGACAATCATCCGGCAACACGGGAGGCAAGGGAAATCTTTCGTCCGCATTACAGATTATACTGTGGAGCTTTTATTGATGTGGTATACGATCATTTTCTTGCAACTGATGACAACGAATTTAATGATCAATCTCTCCTGGATTTTACCAGCACTGCCTATTCTTTCCTGGCCAATCATTCTACCTGGCTACCGGAAAGGTTTGCAGGAATGTTTCCATATATGCGTTCGCAAAACTGGCTGTATCACTACCGGCAAAAAAAAGGTATAGAACGCAGCATGGAAGGCCTTGTGCGGCGATCAGCGTATATGCAGGAAAGTGCAACCGCCTACCAATTATTCGAGGAGCATTACCAACGGTTAGGAGTATATTATCGTCAGTTCTGGGCAGATATGCGTCCATTTGCCCTCCAGCAATTCGAAATATTGAAACTTACCTGATGGTATAGCTGAATTGATTGGGCGATGAGGCATTTCAGGTTTATTTTTGTAACTACCTCGTTATTTGATCGTTTTATGCATACCGGTATGAAATTAATTCAGGTTTTTCTCCTTATTTGCTTTTTGCACACCACTCGTGCCATTGCCCAATCTCCTGTTCTCCCTCCTGTAGACAAGTCGCCAATGGATATGAGTTATTACCCCGCTAATTATCCTGTGTTGAAGATCCAGGATAAGATTACCGAACCACTGTTGGCCCGGGTATTATACAGTCGTCCGAAAAAAGAGGGCCGCGCCATTTTTGGCGGATTGGTAGAGTATGGTAAAGTATGGCGTCTCGGAGCCAATGAAGCAACGGAGATCGAATTTTTTAAAGCGGTGCATATTAATGGTAAAAAAGTTGCCAAGGGGCGTTATACACTTTATGCAATCCCCAATGAAAAAAACTGGATAATTATCGTCAACAAAGACACAGACACCTGGGGTCATTTTAAATACGACGCACGGAAAGATGTGGTAAGAGCAGAAGTACCGGTAATAAAAACAACGGATAACCTGGAATCGCTGGCGATGGCTTTTGAAAGATCGGCTACAGGTTATAACCTTGTTGTCGCCTGGGAAAATGTAAGAGCAGTATTACCCATTAAATACTAATATTTGCAGCTTATGAAAGGAATAATCTCGCTGTTAATCATCTCCTGCATCACCTTCACTGCGTGTGAAACAAAAAAGGAAGAAAAAGAAAAGAGTGCTACCGCTACACCGCAGCCCGATACATCGGCCGTGAGCGAGGTACCGTTGAACAGCCCCTATTACAACGTGGACATTTCACCAATGGATATGAGTTATTTTCCTGTTGACTATCCTAAACTGAAAATGACAAAAAGCATCACCACCCCACCGCTTGCGCGGGTAATATACAGCCGTCCTCATTTACAGCGCAGAAAGCTTTTCCCGGATATACTTAAATATGGCGAACCGTGGCGACTTGGTGCCAATGAAGCTACCGAACTGCAGTTGTTTGCGAGCGCGAAAATTGAGAACAAATTGATACCGGCAGGACGTTACAGTATGTACTGTATACCGCAGCAGGAAAAATGGACCATCATTATCAATTCAAGTATTGATACCTGGGGTTTACAACCCGATACCACAAAAGACATTGCTCGCTTTGAAACACCCGCAAAGCAACTGCCCTGGCGCCTGGAATATTTCAGCATGGTGTTTGAAAAAACTTCTGCGGGTGCTGAACTGTTGATGGCCTGGGATAATATTGAAACCAGGCTCCCGTTCAGCTTCTAATAATCCAACACGGCTGATCTTTAATTCGGATATTTACAGCATGTGCGGTATTGCAGGGATCATACAACTGAATAATGGCGGCTATGGCAATGCCCAGCTAAAACAAATGACGGATGCCATTGCCCATCGCGGCCCCGATGGCGACGGCATATGGCACAATCCTTCTTCGCATGCATTGCTTGGCCATCGCAGGATGGCAGTCATCGATCTCAGTGACGCTGCCGCGCAGCCCATGCACTATCTCGACCGGTATACTATTGTGCACAATGGAGAAATTTACAACTATCTCGAGTTGAAGGAAGAGTTATCTAAACAAGGATACCGTTTTCATACACAGTCAGACACCGAAGTGATAATGGCAGCATATGATCATTGGGACGAAGACTGTGTTGGGCATTTTGATGGAATGTTTGCCTTCGCTATCTGGGATGAAAAAGAACAGGAGTTATTTGCCGCCCGTGATCGCTTTGGGGAAAAACCTTTTTTCTATTCTTTCGATGGCAACAGCTTCGTTTTTGCGTCTGAAATGAAAGCTTTGTGGGCAGTTGGCATTCCACGGCAACCAAACCTGCAAATGCTCTTCAATTTTTTGACCATCGGGTATGTGGACAATCCTTCGCGGCCGGAAGAAACATTTTTTAAGAATATCAACAAACTGCCCGCGGCCAGCCACCTCTTTTATTTTTATCCAGATAACGAGTTGATAATCGATAAGTATTGGGATATCGCGAGTAATGACAAGCATAAACAACCAACCGATGAAGAAGCTATCGAAGAATTTACAACACTTTTTAATACTTCGGTTAAGCGAAGATTGCGCAGTGATGTAAGAATAGGCACTTCTTTGAGTGGCGGACTGGATAGTTCGTCAGTAGTTGCGATGATCGACCGGCTAAAAGGATCCCAATACAGTTCACAGGCATTTACGGCCGTATTTCCCGGTTTTGAAAAAGACGAAGCCACCTTTTCACGATTGATTGCGGACAGTTTTGGGCTGGTACAGCATACTGTTGCTATACAACCGGAAGATATGCTCGACGATTGGGAACAGCTATGCTATCACCAGGAAGAACCGTTTGCCTCGGCAAGCATCTATGCACAATACAGGGTGTACAAGCTGGCTAAGCAGCATTCCATTCGCGTGCTCCTCGATGGGCAGGGAGCTGATGAAATGCTGGCGGGCTATCATAAGTATTACAAATGGTACTGGCAGGAGCTTTTTGTAAAAAGAAAACTGGTAAGCAGTGGTGAGTTGAAAGCAGCAAGGGAATTGGGAGTTTCTGAATCGTTTGGAGTTAAAAATATTATAGCTTCTCTTTTTCCGGACCTGGCTTCCGTGGTACTTGAACGACAATATCTCGTCAACGCCTTGCGACAGGAAGACCTTACAAGGGAGTTTGTACGGCTGCAAAGCAAGGAAGCCTATTATAGTACGCCTGAATACTTTAATCTCAATGGCGCTTTGTATTTCAACAGCTTTGTACACGGGCTCGAAGAACTGTTGCGCTACGCCGATAGAAACTCAATGGCCTTTGCAAGAGAGGTGCGACTACCGTTTTTATCGCATGAACTTGTGGAATTCATTTTTTCGCTGGATAGTCGGTTTAAAATCAGGCATGGCCGCACAAAATGGCTTTTAAGGACAGTTATGGAAGACAAATTACCGGCCGCTATCACGTGGCGGAAAGATAAAGTAGGATTTGAACCACCACAGCAGCAATGGATGCATCATCCCCGCTGGCAGGAGGCGATAAAGGAAGCGAGGAAAAGGCTGGTAGAGGAAAAAATCTTAAAAGAGAATGTTTTGGAAAAGCCAATCATCCCAATGAGTAGTCATGCCGCTGATAATTTTGACTGGAGATATCTTTCAGCGGCAGCCTTTCTGGAATAGAAATAGTTATTTAAGTTCGAAGTTCCATCTGAAAGCCACTATTATCTATTATCTCACTAACTATTATCTAAAAGAATCGTCCCACTTCCCAATACCGGGTTGCGGGACGATGATCATGGATGTTATATTGGAGACCACATTAAATTATTCCCCATCGGCTCTTTTAAATTTGTCTGTTTGTTGCAGGTTGGCATAAGGATCTGCCTTTACAACATACCAGCTTTTTTCGTCTTTAAGCGTAATATGGAACGACATTTCATTATCAGACGATATCTCGGTTACTCCGAAGACTTCTTTTCCACTATATTTCTTTCTCAATTTGGCCAGGATATTTGGAGGCAGATTTCTTTCACCATAATATCTTACAGTTTCCAGCAAATTGCCTTCATTGTCATACATGGCCCGAACCTGTATTTCGCCAAGCTTGAAGTTTGCCTGGCTGCTATTGTCTAATTCTTTCCAGGTGACGTTTTCTGCACCGGTGAAGGTTTCTTTAAATGCTTTTAATACTTTTTCGTTTACTTCAGGAGGAGTGGCGGCAGCGGCAGTGAGACCTGTAAGGAGCACGGCCAGGTAAATTAATTGTTTCATGGTTATACTTTTTTGTTTAATGATCAATACTAAACCAAAGCTACATGCAGTAGCAGGTGAAGGCAAGCGAATTGCTATTATTGGTAAATGAACTTTACGCTAACGTAGTATGTCCAGACTCACAAAACGCACTGAAACCGGCAAAATACCATTCAAATAAACAGTTTGACCGTATAAAACATGATTGTATGTTTCCGGACAACCGCTATTATGAATTGTTAAATAACCTTAAGGGTTGATGAATGGCAATTGCCCTTAAAAAGGACTTTGCCGTATATTTCACATCTTTGCCATTCGGAAATAATTACAGATTAAAACAAATAGAATTTTATGAAGATCGCTACCAAACTTATTCATGCGGGCGCGGAACCTGATCCCTCTACCGGGGCTATCATGACCCCGATTTTTCAAACGTCTACTTATGTGCAGTCGGCGCCTGGAAAACATAAAGGTTTTGAATATGCCCGCTCACAAAATCCCACCCGCAAAGCACTCGAAGAAGCATTTGCGATTATAGAAAATGGAAGGTTTGGCCTTGCCTTCAGTAGTGGTGTGGCTGCTACTGATGCAGTAATAAAATTGTTACAGCCCGGCGATGAAGTTATTTGCGGTAATGATATGTATGGAGGCACCTACCGTCTCTTTACCAAAATATTTGAAAAGTTCGGGATTAAATTCCATTATGTAGACATGCATGATGCTGCCAATATCAAGAACTACATCAATGCAAATACAAAATTGATATGGCTGGAAACTCCAACCAATCCTTTGATGAATATTGTAGATATAGCTGCTGTAACCTCGTTTGCAAGCCCGCAAAAGATACTGGTATGTGTAGATAATACGTTTGCATCTCCTTACCTGCAAAACCCGCTGGACCTGGGTGCTGATATAGTTATGCATTCTGTAACCAAGTACCTGGGTGGTCATAGTGATGTAATCCAGGGCTGCCTGGTAATGAACGATGCTGATTTGAGGGAGAAACTTTATTTCATTCAAAAAAGTTGCGGCGCAGTGCCTGGCCCTATGGATTGTTTCCTCGTATTGCGTGGTATTAAGACATTGCACGTACGTATGAAACAACATTGCGAAAACGGAAGGATTATCGCACATTGGCTGCGCAACCATCCCAAACTTGGAAAAGTGTACTGGCCGGGTTTTGAAGATCATCCTGGTTATGCCATGGCAAAAAAGCAAATGCGCGATTTTGGAGGAATGCTCAGTTTTACATTGAAGGACGATAGTGTTGAAAATGCTATGCGGGTATTATCTTCCACGCGGCTCTTTGCGTTGGCTGAAAGCCTCGGAGGTGTAGAGTCGCTCATTAATCATCCTGCGTCCATGACACACGCTTCGATACCGCGAGAAGAACGAATAAAGAACGGTCTTACGGATTCACTGATCCGGCTAAGCGTTGGAATAGAAGATGCCGAAGACCTGATAGAAGATTTGAAGCAGGCGATCGGTTAATTTCAAGCAATAGGCTGAGAGCCTCGAGTGGGGGATCGATTCACTCTTTGCTTGAAATTAACA
Organism: uncultured Chitinophagaceae bacterium; assembly: GCA_965652975.1. Classification (GTDB taxonomy): domain Bacteria; phylum Bacteroidota; class Bacteroidia; order Chitinophagales; family Chitinophagaceae; genus CADEDV01. The sequence continues at coordinate 7,945 of CBFGYO010000094.1, forward strand.
GAGCTAAAGCGAAAAAGAAATGGGGCAGTTATTCCCCGGTAAACAAATTTGGCCGTTTTCAGGCTGTAAGCCTGCACAAGCACATATACGCTGGCATAGATTTGGGTATTACGGTAGATAGGTTAGTCAAAGTGATTCAGAAAATTAAAACTTACTACTATGTTGTACCTTATTGCAGTCATTTTACTTATCGGTTGGGTACTTGGATTTTTTGTGTTTTCAGCCGGAGGCATCATCCACGTACTGCTGGTAATTGCAATTATCGCAATTTTGCTTCGTGTCATCCAGGGCAGAAACCCTGTATGATGAAGCTTCAATGACTACGAAAAATTCTTTACAGGAGTTTTTAAACACGAAGGTTGATCTTTATAATCAACCTTCCTTTATTTCCAGCGACCCCATAAGTATTCCTCATTTATTTACCGCAAAGCAGGACATAGAAATTGCTGCATTCTTCGCAGCAGTCTTTGCCTGGGGCAACCGAACTACTATCATACAAAAATCAAAGGAGTTGATGCAACTTATGGATATGTCGCCCCATGCATATTGCCTGCATGCGTCACCCGACGATCTAAAAAAACTACTCCATTTCAGACACCGTACTTTCAATCCAACCGACCTCCTGTATTTTGTCGATTTCTTCCAACACCATTATCAAAAACATAGTTCTCTCGAGACTGCTTTTACCATGCATGGTACTACCATGGAAGAAATGCTGACTGGTTTTCATCACTATTTTTTTTCATTGGAACATACTCCTGCCCGGACAAAGAAACATATTGCCACGCCCGAAAGAAATTCTTCCTGTAAACGCTTGAATATGTTCATGCGCTGGATGGTGCGAAAGGATGATAAGGGCGTCGATTTTGGAATTTGGCCAACTATTTCGTCAGCAGATCTCGTGTGCCCCCTGGATGTGCATGTGGCTAGGGTAGCCAGGCATTTTAATTTACTCTCAAGGAAACAAACCGACTGGACGGCTGCTATGGAACTTACAGCCACTCTTCGAACACTCGATCCTAACGATCCCGTGAAATATGATTTTGCGTTGTTTGGACTCGGTGTATTTGAAAAATTTGGCTAAGAGTTTAAAAGAGATAAGTGTAAAAGAGAAAACTCTAACTTATGTCTCCTTAGCTCTTGTTCCTATTTTAGGCTCTTAGCAAAGAGAATCCGCTAACATGCCGTTCTCCTTAGCTCTTTTTCCTCCTTCAACCCCATAGCACTAATTTTAATAAATGGAAAGCACAGAAGAACATGAGCTGCATCTCCAGTTGGCCAGGGAGTGGGGAATAAATCCAGCGGCAGCGGATACTTCCGCATTTGAATCAATACTGGCCACCCGCATCAACCAGTTGATAAATGAGGATTTCAACAAACTGGTATCTATTTTATACCGGTTGGACATCGATGAGAATGCTTTGAGAGCACAGCTCGACAGGAATGCGGATGATGCAGGATCTATCATCGCGGGCATGGTTATACATCGGCAGTTGCAGAAAAATAAATCCCGCCGGGAATTTCGCCAGCGGGATGATAATATTGATGAAGCAGAAAAATGGTAACTGCTTATTTATCTTTTTCAAACATGAGTTCCTTTACCTTCTCCTTATCTTCTTTTTCTTTTTTCAGGTTGAACATTGTTCCAAACACATGATCCCAAATAGTTGAGCTTACCCCAAAACCATTATGCTCATTTTTATAATGATGCAGGTGATGGTTGCGCCACAATCCTTTCATCCATTTGAAGGGAGGGTTCCATGCATGAATTGCATAGTGCATCGTGCCATACATCAGGTAACCTAGTATAAATCCGGGGAAAAACATAAATGTATGCTGGCGCATAACCAGCCATGTAAGGCCGAATACAGCAGAAGCGATAATAAGGCTTGGTATGGGCGGCATAAAGAGCCGTTGTTTGTCGCGCGGATAGTGATGGTGATTGCCATGCAACGTATAAATAAAGCGTTTGGCACGCCCGCTATTAGCTATCATGTGAAATAAAAAGCGGTGGGCGACGTATTCGAATAAGGTCCAAAATAGCATACCGCCGAGAAAAGTTAGTACCACTCTGCCAATACCAAAGTTTAGTGTGGCATTGCTGTAATACAGCATGTAAATGATTACCGGAAGGTACATTCCCCAGATTACCAGGGGGTGAGTTTTGGTTAGCATTTCCAGGAAATCGTTCTTGAAAAGACGAGCCTGGCCTTTATTATTGATTTTTTCGAACTCCATGCGCCAAAGATAGGAAAACAGGCGTTTTTAAGTGGTCTCTATAACCATGATCAGTTAGTGTTGTACAGGCAAAAGCATGTCAACTGTTTGAAACTGATAGCCTTTGGCTTTAAGGTGCTTTATAAGCCTGGGAATATGCTTATAAAATTTATCAGTTCGTTTAGGATCGGTACCCACATGCATCAATAATAAAAACCCATTCAGGCCGGAAGGTCTTGTATTTTCATACTGAACGACTGAGCGATATATCTCATCGCTGGTCCGATAATTTTTATCTGAAGGGGTGGTATAGTCGGCAGCACTGAGGGTGCCTGGCGTAAAATTGATCAGTTTTTTTCCTACCTCACCACACCATTCGGCTATCTTTTCATTATACCATTCATATGGCGGCAAGAAATAGAGATCGGATGTTCTCAAATTGGGTGGATTTCCGTTTGCCTTTCGAAAGGCCTGCATGGGCTCCAGGGTTCCGGTCAGGTCACTGACAAATTCTTCTTTGGAAACAAGCAGGCTATCACGTTTTTTCCAGTCACAGTAAAGGAGATGCCGGGATGAATGATTTCCCAAAAAATGTCCCCCTTTTACCAGTGCATTGATCAATGATTGATTGGCCGGATCCCTGTAAAAATCCCCGGTAAAAAAGAAGGAGGCCCGAATATGCTGTTGGCTTAGGGCTTGAGCCAGGAAATGTCCGCCGTCGCTAAATTCATGACCGGTGAATACCAATGCAAGTTTCTTTTGCGTACTATCACCCCGGGTGATAGCGCCCCGATCGTAAGTGTAATTGCGACCGCCTTTTTTTAATTCAGTTGTTTGACTTTCCGCTTCCCTGGCCGCCAGTAAGTAAATGAGTGAAGCTGTTCCGTCCATTGTAGGTTCATTGGTACTGTAGTCGCCGAAGTCGTCGTGATACACGGCCAGTTCGCTTTGAAATTGTGCATACTCATCGGGCTGGTATAATTTAATTCCAATAAGACTATTATAAATACTCCCATATACCGGGCCATCTACAAGGCCGCCATCAATCGGGTATTTTTTAAGGTAGGTAAAAGCTGAATGCGGATCAGTTGGAGTATCTCCCCACGATGGCAGCCCGTAAACCATGCTCGTACCCCAGGGATTGCATCCAAACAACCAATCAAAATTAGCCTGTTCCAAATGCGAAAAGGTTCTATCACCGGAGAGCTCACGATACCAATAACACTGTATGGCAAATGAAACCGTCAGGTTATTACTGCACCAGATAAAAGGAATACCGCGGTAAAATGCATTTGATTTTGCCTTGTTCCACACCTTTTGAATGCCCTGCCTGTAATATTGCACTACCGTGTCTGCTTTATTCCAGAGCTCACTTATAAATTGTTTAGTGTAACCAGCAACGGGACCGTTCTTTCTTGTGCGCAACTGTTTTGCCAGTTCATAATGCCCGGCATTGATAAAAGGATACCATTGGTAATGGCTGGCAGTATCGGCACCTAGCCATGGTGTTATTTTCTCCTGTTTCGCATAAGTAAGCGCTTTGATCATATAATAACCGTTGTCACCGCCAGCAGGTGTATTGATCACCATATCATGAATGGAGGCAGATGCAAGCTCCATGTCGTCCACCCAATTTTCTTCGGCATAGATGTAAGGTGCTTTTACAGATGCTGTTTGAGTAACGCCTGGTTTCTTCTGTGCATATCGAAATGCGTCCAAAGCCTTGTCATAATAAATCCCTCGTTTATCCAATTTCTTAAATGCGCTGTCTTTAAGCAATAGATAATGTGCCAATGCAAAGGCGCTGGCCATTTTAGCGGCCGTGGAAGATGTACCCCGAGTATTGTTCAGCAATTTCCCTCTTTGTTGCGGCTCGCCATTTATAAAATATACCGGACGCTGGTGGCCGATGCCGTAAAAACTATCAAGTCCGGGCATTCGCAACCGCGCATGATCGCGATCGTCTGCAATCTGATTGAACATCCAATTTGCCTTTGGATGCATTTTCAACAACCAGTTGATTCCCCATTTGGCTTCATCGGCTACATCGGCAAGACCATTGGAACCTTCCAGACCATTTGACAATTTTGTATCAGCAAATACGTGAGGAAAATCGCGGTAAGCAGCCAGTAAATGCCAGGTAGCATTAGCAGATGTAGTTGCGTATTGTAAATAATCACTCGCATCATGCCACCCGCCCGTTACATCTACAAACGTGCTGTCGGGCAATCCAGCCGACTGGCCATAGAGAGTGTAACCGTCTTGCGTATGACAACTATCTTTCAAAAAGGGATTGAAGCCCGTACGTTGCTGGCGCATGTAACGAAGACAAAAGTCGGCAGTACCTTTATAAACGTCGTAATTGATATTAATAGCGGGCGAAGACGTTTTTCCAACTCGTAAATAATATTTCCCCGGTTTTTTCCAGGACGAGAAGTCAATCCGCATTGTTTGTTTGAATGGTCCATAGGCGCCAAAATTATCCTTCGATTTGCCCGTCAGTACCACTTTTTGAGTTGCAGCTTCAATTAATTGCCATTCCGGCTCGATCCTGTCGCTACTGCTGCACCATACGGCTACCTTGCTGGCTCCGGGTGTATAACCCAATAGGTTGATCCGTATCCACGAATCTGGTTCTTCCTCAAAATTTTTGTTGAATGTGGTAAACGAAAATAGTAATAGCAGGAAGGCAAGTTTGTACATCTATTGAACCTTTTACTTCTAAGATTTGAAAAGGTAAAAAACTTTGCCAGCCTGGCCAAAAGTTGAAATATCACTTCGAGTGGCCTGTCGCACTATGATCAACTTCATTAATATATTATGCTGCTTTGAAAAATATAACCTCAGTTAGCACCCTATCTTTGCCGCAAAACGAAAGTATGAAACTGGTATCCTACATCAAGGAAGAGAGAGAGCAACTCGGTGTATTGATTAACGAGATGATTTATGATATGGAAGTGCTGCACCCGGATCTGCCTAATAGTATGAATATGTTCCTGACTTATTGGGAAGATACTTTTCCTGTAGCGCAGGCTGGTGAGCTTTTGTTGAAAGAGGGCACACGGACAAGTAATAAAGGTGTTCGCCTAAGCGATGTGCAATTGATTGCGCCCGTTCCATTTCCGACAAGTTGCAGGGATGGCTATGCATTTCGCCAACATGTGGCGGCGGCACGAAGAAACAGGAAGGTAGATATGATTGCTGAATTTGATCAATACCCTATATTTTATTTCACTAATCATCATAGTATACAGGGTCCCGGAGATGTCCGGTGCATGCCTGATCATTTTGAAAAACTGGATTTTGAATTGGAACTGGCAATAGTAATTTGTAAGCATGGCCGTAATATTCGCGCACAGGAGGCTGATGAATATATTGGTGGGCTGATGATCATGAACGACCTGAGTGCACGAAGTTTACAAATGGAAGAAATGTTATTGAACCTTGGGCCGGCGAAGGGAAAAGACTTTGCGACTACGATCGGGCCGTGGCTCGTTACGCTCGATGAATTACAATCATACGAGATTCCCGCAAAGGAAAATCATACAGGTAAAAGCTGGAACCTGGGGATGAAATGCAGGGTAAATGATATAGAGGTGAGCAGCGGTAATGCGGGTGATATGGATTGGACTTTTGCCGAACTTATTGAAAGGGCGTCGTATGGTGTGGATCTTTATCCTGGTGATGTAATTGGTAGTGGTACTGTTGGTACGGGCTGCTTTTTGGAATTGAATGGTACGGGGAAATTAAATGATCCAAAGTATACGGAGCAATGGTTGCAGCAGGGTGATATAGTGGAGATGGATATCGATGGATTGGGAACGTTGAGGAATACGATTGTTGCCGAGGATTCTGATTGGAGTATATTAAAACTTAAAAAATAGCGGGTGATTATTTTTTAGTTGATGGCATACTAATATTTGTCATGCGACATTTGTATTACAAGGGAATTATACCAACAACAGTTTTTTCCATTTTTTTTCGTTTTTTTTCACTTGGTTTCGATCGCTTATGAAGGGATATTTGCCTCTGGCATGTATACATCATAACCGTACGATTATTGAAAGCCATTTTTCGAAATTATTAGCCTTACACCGGAAAGGTTTGCAATGTGTCAACTGAATATTGATATCCAGTATTGACGTATTTGTAATGCCAAAAAGTATTTCGCAAAGGTCGGTGGCGGTGGGGGAGGGAGGGCCCACCGGTGGGTGGTGGGTGGTGAGTGGGTTGAGAGTCGTATAAAAATCTGTAAATAGGACTGCCTTAATAACTGTATTGAAAGCCGCGAAATCCACAATTATTATAGAACAAATCAAGAAGAGGAGAAAACTGCCTGTCCCAAATTCACGAATTCCACGTATACCAAAAAGTAAAAAGGTCGCCCAGCTACATTTGATCATCGAATATCTACATGCACATGAGAATTTTCAAATGTTCGTTGCAGCCGAAACGACCTCTTTGTTGTGTGTGATTAAATCACTACTTTATTGGACCGTTTAATGGTAGCCGCGCCTTTATTAGTTACTTTTCCCATCATATTGTCTTTCACCTTCAATTCCTTTTCTGCATTCACTTCTGCTGATCCTACCCCATTATTATCGATATCCATGGTTTGAACCACAAAACTCGCAGCCTCGATGCTTCCCACACTCTTATTGCGAATCACTACATTATTCGCCTTCCCATTAAGCTTGATGTTACCTACACTTTTATTATCCACGTCAAGCTTTTGTACAGTAAGCTTCAGATCCACATTGCCCACACTTTTATTCTGCAACTTCAAATCAGTAAAATTCAAATTTTGCTCTGAGGTTACATCACCAACAGTTTTAAGATCCATATTCTTCAGATTTTTGAAAGTGATATACACCTTCATCTTTTTCTTGCTGCTGAAGTTTACATCTTTCTTCATGCTGATATTAAGCTTCGAGCCCTCATTCTTTACTTCGAAAAGTTCCTGTAGATTGTCGTCAGCTTCTATCTTCACCCCTTCTTTGGCACCCTGGGTGAGCAATACACTGAATACACCACTAATTGAAAGCTCATCGAAAGACTGAACCGTTACATCCCGGGTAATAACATTCCCGCTGCCCTCGACCTTGGCCTTATCACTCTTCCCCTTGTAATCCTTATCCTCCTTATGTTCCTGGGCCTGCACCATTGTGCCAGCAAGGAAAGTGGCCATCACGGCAAGTAGAAAAATACTCCTCATAATAAGTTGATTTTTTAAATTAAAATATAAATTGAACGAAGTCTTTCGTAGAACGAAGATGCTTTGATTCTGTTACTCCTCTCTACTGATTCTTGACGAATGGCAATTAGATTGGGTGAACGGCATTAAAGCCTTTACTATGAATTTTACTGATATTTGCCCCGCCCTCAACGACATAATTATGCTTTTCAACCTCGAAGATCTAAAACCTGCAGAAAAACAGTATTACCTCCAGCACGTAATTGCACCCCGGCCAATATGTTTTGCATCCACCATCGACAAAGAAGGCCAGGTAAACCTTAGTCCTTTTAGTTTTTTCAATATGTTTTCTTCCAATCCACCAATTGCTATCTTCTCACCTGCCCGCCGTGTGCGGGACAATACCACCAAACACACACTTCAAAACGTGATTGAAGTACCGGAAGTAGTTATCAATATCGTAACCTTCGATATGGTGCAACAGGTTTCACTGGCGAGCTGCGAATTTCCAAAAGGTACCAATGAATTTACCAAAGCCGGCTTCACAGCCCAGCCAGCTACGCGGGTAAGACCACCCATGGTAAAAGAAAGCAAGGTAAAGATGGAATGTAGCGTACTGGAAGTTAAGCCCCTTGGTGAAAGTGCCGGTGCGGGCAACCTCGTTATTTGTGAAATACTTCTTCTGCACATCGATGACAGCCTGCTAGATGAAAACAAAAAAATGGATCAGCGTCGTATTAATCATATAGCACGGCT
>CBFGYO010000095.1:0-15750 GCA_965652975.1 uncultured Chitinophagaceae bacterium
ATATAAGTAAGGCATATGCAACAATAAAATAATAGAACCGGCTCCTTGTTTGCTGCTCATGATAGGCACAATATTATTTGAATTACAGGGTTGGTCAGAGCTGGGTATTTTTTGCTATTATCTCAATTTTGTAATGCCGCCGTTGGGTCTTTCATTATTCTTCGCAGGGGAATTTGCCCGCACTGGCAGGACACTTCAATCAAGAATTGCGGAGGTAGAGCGGCTTTCAGAAAAAACGATCACACAGGAAAAAGAAAAGCAACAGATATTGTCCTCCCAAAATATAAATTTGGAAGCACAGGTAAAGGAAAGAACTGCTGAGTTGATACAACAGCGCCAAGCCCTGGAAATAGAAAAGGAAGCGAAGTTGTTAGCAGAATTTAACCGGAAGTTTTCTGAAAGTGAACTAAAGGCACTGCGTTCACAAATGAACCCTCATTTTGTCTTTAATATTCTCAATACCATAGAGTCCTATGCATTGGAAAATAATAAAGAAGGCGTATCGGTGATGATCCAGAAATTTTCAAGGCTTACCCGGTTGGTTTTGGAAAATTCGATGAACCAGCTCGTGCCATTTCAAAATGACTGGAAATCTTTACAACTATACATTGAACTGGAACAGATGCGGTACGCAGATGATTTCCATGTTGTTTACAACTTACAGGACGAGATACTCGATGGCGAATACTTTATACCCCCAATGATCATCCAGCCATTTGTTGAAAATGCCATTATTCATGGCTTACGGAGTAAAGCGGACCATTGCGGCATCTTAAGTTTATCAGCCCGGCTTCAGGATGGGAATATTATCATCGAGGTACAGGATAATGGTATAGGCCGGGCCAGAGCCGCAGAACTTAAACGAAAGAACCCTATCCAAAAAAGCTCCTTAGGCATCAAGCTGACGCAGGACAGAATTTCGATATTCAACAATCTTAATTGTAACAGGAAAGTAAAGGTAGAAATCGAAGATTTACAAGAAGGAACGAAAGTGACTATAGCAATGCCGGGACATACCTAAGCCGTATCACCGATTTCCATTCCTGCCTGAACTACTGATCATTTTTTCTGTTACGCCCCGTTGCAGATCTCCGTATTTCTTTTTTAATGCGTTTTTGCAACTTCCAATTCTTTTCACCACGGGCATTCATAAATGGCATGCTCGGATTACATGCAGCAATAAAATAAGATTCGGTGACGGTATGGCGTTGCGCAAACAAAATCCACTCCTCTCCTTCTTTAAGACCGATCTCGCAGGAAGAGCTTACATCATACTCTACTAATGTCTTAATAGAATCTCCTTTGAAAAGCTCGAGGATTTTAATTTCGTGATTTACCCTTTTAAAAAACACCTTGATATTGCCATCGAAGCCGGAATCCTCCGTCAGGAATGTTTTCTGGACTTGAATACGCGCGATAAAAGTGTATGACAACACGTCCTCTTTTAGTGTCCTGATTTCCGCACAAATGCATGCATGCATAGCAGAAGGTAGAATTAAAATAAGTAGTAATAAAAGTGTTCGGTGCATAAGTATTTGATGATATTTTTTATTTGCCTAATCGGTCTAACGATTCCCAGGTGGTCAAATTTTCGAGGTCCATGTCGCTCAGATCTCGCGAATGGAGCAGATAGCGCTGATTTTTGGAACTATTTGCGTGTTCTGCTAAATCCGCGTAATCTGCGCGAAATGAATCACGCATAAAAAAATACGCAAATGATGTGACAATAATAAATATTTCAAACAGATATTAATTTGGCGTCTTTTGCGTTAGACACTCAACCGAGATGGATACGCTCGTTTTGTTATTCGAATTAAACATCGGCCTCCAGTTACCTTTATAGTCAAGCATCCATGCTTCCATTTTGGCACCTTGATTGTCGGTCCAACCGATACTCGGCCTATAAGTAATCGTTTCAATAACGCGGCCGTCCGCCATTTTGGTCTTTCGCCTATTTTCATTGAATGGAATCTTTAGCCACTCTATTGCCACAAAAAAGTCCCTACCTGGAATTCTGAGCTTATACTTCTCCATGTCAATCGAAATGTTCTTCTCGCCCGACTTCACCTCAATCACCTGGTTGCATAGGTCCTTACCCGGGCCTAAAGTGATACTATCCATATCATAAATCCTTATGCGGAACCTCGCTTTTTCCGGTGATAAAAAGGGAATATGCATCCTGCATATTTTCACATTACCCAAAAGACTATTTCTCATCGGTGCCTGGAAGTGCTGGGCTAATTGTGTCTGGTAACCGCTTGAACCGACATAACTATTACCACAGTTCGAAAATTCATTTAATATTGTCGACGTGCCGTATTTTCCGCTTGTAATAATAACTTCTCCTAATTCACTATTCGTTTCGTCCAATGCTATCAATAAATTTTCATTAACCTGTTTGTTTAAAGGAAGTTTGAAAGTCTTAAAACCAACACAGGACACGATTAACGTATCTGCCGCAATATTTTTGTTTGATATGAGCAAAAAATATCCGTATTCATCAGCATTGATCCCTGTATTCTCTTTTATGAGACCCACGGATGCAAAAGGTATCTTCTCGCCGTTCCGTTTATTAACAACACTGCCCGTATAATTTATTTGACCGTATATGAAGGAGGGTAAGATAGTGGCGATAAATAATGAGCTCCTTTTCATAATTGAAAATACCATTACTGAAATTATCATTTTCTATAAAACACTTTTGATTTATTTTCAAATAGATAGAAGTAATTATATGACACACTAAACTTTGCAGGGGGTGGTTACCGAATTTTACTGCTTATTGTAAAAATGCAATAATTTTATTCCAACTGATCCAACATGGATCTGCTTAATAACTTCTGTTTAGCCACATCACCGACACACATAACCTTTACTCTATGATAAAGAAATTATTATTTTTCCACTGTTTCTTATTTGTTGTACTAAGTGTGTGGGCACAGCCCAAAGAAGGCATAGACTATATTGGAATTTTAAAAAAATGGGATGCTTATAACCCGGAGGAAAGGGTATCGCTCCAAAACTTTCAATACCAATCTTCCAATCATCCTGAGCTGGCAGCACTTCGCAAAGACTTCAAACTTGATTCAATTGCGGGCTTTGGCACTGAGGTCTCCCGCCTGTTAAATATTTTACATTGGGTGCACAACACCGTAAAGCACGACGGCAGCATTGAGAGTGGTATCGAAGAAGTGAATGCAAGAACGATTATCACCACCGCCATGCAAAAAGGAATCGGTGTATCCTGCGGAGAGCTTTCCACCACGCTAAATGAATGTTACCTGGCTATGGGCTGGGCGTCCCGAAAAGTATACTGCCTGCCATTGGATAGCGCGGGAAATGATCACGATTCACATGTTATCAATGCCGTATACCTGTCTTCCCAAAAGAAATGGATATGGGTGGATCCCACGCACGATGCTTATGTTATGGATGAAAATGGTGAACTATTGAGCATTGCAGAAGTGCGCGATCGCCTCATTACCGGCAAACCCATGATTGTAAACCCGGATGCAAATTGGAATCACCGGAGTTCTACCGTCAAGTCCTACTACCTGATGAAGTATATGGCCAAAAATCTTTACATGCTTTATAGCCCCTTAAGTAATGAGTTTGGGTACGAATCAAAGAACAAACAGCATACGGTAGAGTATGTGTACCTCGTACCTTTAAATCATCCAAAAAAACGGGAAAGCAGGAAGGAAATTTACGGGGCGTATATTGGAAGAAACGTCGTGATTAATAATATTTCTAATGCAGAGTGGTTTTGGAAACCGCCAGTGCGTTAGTGGGCTCTCCTTTCAATTAATAGAGAAAGAGCGGGAAACAGAGCGAGAGCGAGGTGGACGCATTTTTTAACTCACCAGGTTATTCAAGACGAACCAAACGTATATTGGCAAATGGAAATCGGTAAAAAATTCAATAGGTTAACTCTAAAGGAATACTTTTTTTATATTGATAATTATAAAAAGTGTGAAGACTTTAATACACTGGGACTTTATCGTTCATTAATTGAAAATGAGAATATAAGTCCTGAAGAAAAAATACAGGTCAGAGAATACGCCCATAAAATTTTTAAAAAGACATTTGACTTTTTACAACTTAAAGATCCTAAAACCTTTATTGAAGTGTCTACTTTAGGGTTAAAATTGACGCAAGGGGATGAACGACAACTTTGGGAAAACGTCCGAAAAAATCAACAGAAAATATTAGCCGACAAAAAAATTAAACATAGAAACTTTGGCGATTATTCAAAGCATAATTGCGGGGATGAAAATTGTGTTTGGAATGGAATAATGATCAGGCAGGGTTCATCACTTTCATATGGTCATATGCATTTTGAAAGCGATAAAAATCGGAACACAGCAAAAAATAAATCACACAAACGAAAATCTAATAGAAAAAAAGGGAATCAAATTATTCAGAGAGAATTAGAACATCATCAATCAATTTCAGGGAGAACTAAACCAGTTGATAAATAACATCGGCAATTTCTATCATTTTTTATTACCGATTTAATTAATTTTGGTTACAAGTTTTAAGGGTGCGGATAAGAATCTATAAAGTAGGTCGCCTTTCAAAATACATGTAACATGAAAAAGGTCCTTTTTCTATTACCTATAATATTCACTACTATTTTTACTGGCTGTGTACTGGGGAAAAAATCTACCGACAAATCAAAGATTTTTTATGCTTCGCAAAACACCGCACTCATAAAAGAAGCGGCTGGATTTGCAGTTTTAGTTACATACGGCGAAACTGAAGATAACTTTCTTGCCAAAGATGTGCAGAACAAAGAAATGAGAAATAAAATCACTTCCCTGGGTTCGTCAGTCGAAGTCACTTATAATAATAGCCGAACGGGGGAAATTCCCGATAGCAACGTTACATTTATAACAATTACATTGTTTGGCGTAACGGAAGTTATCTATGATTTTGCCTTGAGAGAAAGAGAATTTTCTGACGATACAAAAAACAAAAATGAATATTATTTCGTAAAACTTGCTGACAGAATCTATTACAGGCGACGCCCGATACCGATGATGTAAAAAAAATTACTACAAATTTCAAGTCAGGCAGTTTATCAGTTTGCGGGTCTTCCACGGCTTGTAATTACCAATACAAGTCCCGCAACTACCGCAATACCTCCCGCTGCATAAAGTTGCCAGTCGTCACTTCGTTCCTCCTTCTTGCTAATTTCTAACGGACCAACATCAATTATTTTTTCTTTCCTCGTGCTCCTGACACCCTGGAAGATAAATACTGCTATGCCTAGTATTATCAGGATAATGCCAACAATTTTCATGAAGAGTCTTTATACCTTATGTCACAAAAACCGAGCCCGGAGAGTTTCACGCAAAGGCACAAAAGTAAGAACGTAAGTCGCCAAGAAATTCTTTGCATCTTCCAACCTCAGCTTTGCGAGCTTGGCGTGAAACTCTACAAAACAGATATTTGTAGTCGTGCCTGGTAAATTTGAAGCTTTCCTTCGAGGCCATACCGGTTAAGTACACCATAACCATAAATGAATTCAAGCCTGAAATTTCTTGACATATACCAATTGACCATTGGTGTGATGCGAAAGAATTTACCCCCTTTGATAGAGCCATCATCCAGGTCGAGTGTGGAGGCGCGTACAACAATTTCCCAGGCGCCCCAGCCTCCCTTAGTTACAGGATCTTGTACCTGTATAAATCCAAAGAAGCTTCCCACTGTATTGTAAGGACGCTTCCCACCCGTCAGCAAATACGTTACAACTACATCTCCCCCATAGAATTTATGATCTTCAAACTCTTTCGATTGGAAACTGTGCATCATCACTTCGGAACCTATCAAAAATCTCGCATTGCTATAATATAACTCTGCTCCTATGTGGTATGAATTGTCAGTTTGAAATGATCCTGTATTGATTATTTGGGGAAAAGGATTTGATTCAGGCCTCGACTTTAAAGCAATCTTACCGTCCAATGGCTTACCATACCGGATATTTGTGGCAAAGTGAATTACTTTATGAGACGCTTTATCATACAAAGGCATCCATCCTACCCTGCCTGAAAATTGAGATTTATAAGTTGAAAAGCCCTGCCCTTTAGAAATTAAATCGTTAAAGTAGCCGAGGTTCCAGAATATTCGTTGTTTGGGCAGGTACCCAAACCATTTGATACCATCAGCCAAAATGGGAACCACGTCTAATGCCATCTGCCTTTCAGCAGTCCAGGGCGAGTGGCCATTCATCACCTTTACCATTGAATATCCTTCCTTCGTACGACCAATAAAGATATGCCCTGCCAACTCTGGCATGCCAATGGTGACGCCTGTTTCACGAATCATCCATACCTTATCATCACCATCATACATGTAAGCAAATTTCCAGGAGATAGGTCGTTTGGTTTTAAGCACACCACTTCCCATAATTCGGAAATCTCTCGTTTCCAATTTTGACTTGCCAACATCTAAATTCGCAGAATCCATTTGCTGCTTAAATACATCATCCTGGCTGTATGCAGCATAATCCAGGATATAACCCATACCGAGTTTTAATGTGGAAAACGCTCCAACAAATTCATTGGGAGGCAATTTTTTTGTTACCGAATCAGCAGGGGGAACAGTAAGTACCAGGCCATCGGTTCCATTGGGTACGGTCTTTTTTTCTTCCTGGCAAATGGAATGTTGTGCGAGATAAAAAATCGCTGCCACCAGTAAACTTACTGGTCGCAGCGAAGTATATATTTGCCTTCTATTCTTAATTAGTAAAGTTCTCATAGCCAATTTTAGAAGGCCTGTTTATTTTAGTTCCTTTTGCCCGGTTAAAACAGCAGGATCCATTAATTTCTTGAGTTGGTCTTCAGTCAGCAATTTCTTTTCCCGTATGAGTTCTAGTATACCCTTGCCGCTTTTAAGTGCTTCTTTTGCCAGTTCTGTTGTTTTTTCATAGCCAAGAACTGGATTGAGAGCCGTTACAATTCCGATCGTTGTTTCCATGTAACGTTTTAAAACAGCTTCGTTAGCTGTAATACCTTCAATGCAGTTTTTGCGGAACAAAGGCAGCAGCTTATAAAAAAGTGCTTGTGATTCCATCGTAGCGGTAGCAACCACTGGCTCATAAGCATTGAGCTGGAGGAGACCGTCCCGTGATGCTATTGTAACCGTTGCATCATTACCCATTACTTTGTAACACACCTGGTTCATCAACTCGGGCATAACAGGGTTTACTTTTCCCGGCATGATGGAAGAGCCCGGTTGAAGTGCTGGTAAATTGATCTCAAAAATACCATTGCGCGGACCTGATGCAAGGAAAATCAAATCACTACTTATCTTGGAGAGTGTAACAGCAAGGTTTTTTAATGATGAGGAATACATTACAAATGCCTGCATGCTACTTGTGGCGGCAACCAGGTCTTTAGCTAAATGCATTGGCTTGCCGGTAATCTTGGCCAGGTGAACAGCAGTCTTTTCAGCATACCCTGGAGTAGCAGTTAAGCCGGTACCGATAGCAGTAGCACCCATATTTTCTTCATATAAATATTCCTCACTTTTACGTAGAGCTTGAATCGCAGCATCGATCTGGTAGCCAAAAGCATGAAATTCCTGTCCAAGCGTCATTGGCACAGCATCCTGTCCTTCTGTGCGGCCCATCTTCACCAGGTTTTTGAATTCATCTCCTTTCTTATGAAATGCTTGCGATAACAATTCCGCTTCCTTTACCACTTTATCGTTATGTAATAGTAATGCAACGTGGATGGTTGTAGGGTACACATCATTTGTTGATTGGCCCATATTCAGATCATCATGTGGCTCGATAATATGATACTCTCCTTTTTTCTTGCCCATCATTTCAAGTGCAATATTTGCTATCACTTCATTTGCATTCATATTTGCCGATGTTCCGGCTCCTCCCTGGTACAGGTCCGTTAGAAACTGGTCGTGGTACTTTCCATCAATGATAGCCTGGCAGGCTTTTTCAATGGCGTCAAGTTTTTCTTTTTTCATTCGTCCCACGTCGGTATTTGCACGGGCTGCAGCCAACTTTACCATGGCATAGGCTCGTACATAGTCAGGATAAAAATTAGTTTTTACACCGCTAACCGGGAAATTTTCCAGTGCCCTGGCGGTTTGTACACCATAATAGGCATTAGCGGGAATTTGCTTCTCCCCAAGCAGGTCCTTCTCTGTTCGGGTTTGTGCCTGTACATACTGAAAACTGGTCAACGCCAGTAAAGGCAGTATTCGTAAGAAATTTATTTTTTTCATTTTTTTTATTTTAGGCTACATAAATAATTCCCGATTCAGGTCAACTGTGCCTGGATGGTTTAAGTCGGGTAGGTTAAAGCCGGCAGATGAAGTGATCAGTACTTGAAAAATAAATCCTGCAATTGCTTTCTATCTTTTGATTTTGTGAGGCCGAGCATTAATAATATCCTGGCTTTTTGTGGCGTGAGATCATCAGAAACAATGGTACCGAGTTCATCATCATTGATCTCATCGTGGAGCACTACGCGGCCGGAAGGAGTACGGCTTGCACGGCATACGACAATACCTGCCTTTACAGCTCTTTTCACGGCGTCCATATATGCTTTATTAAAATTGCCATTGCCCACTCCTGCTATTACGATACCATCCACTTTTTTACCGATCAGCATATCGATTTGATCAGGGGGTGCATCAGCATACATATAAACGATATCTACCCTGGGCAACTTTGTATCATTGGTGATTACAATTGGATTACCTGGCTTAATTTCTCTTGTAGAGGTTGCATAATATTCCACCCTGCCATCGTATGCCTGTCCAACCGGACCAGTGTTGGGTGATCCAAAAGCATTTGTCTTGGTAGTACTGAGCTTCATAACATCCCTGGCATCAAAAATTCCTTCGTTAAAAGAAACAAGTACACCCCGACCCTTGCTCTTGGGATTTGCAGCTATCGTAATTGCATCGTAAAGATTTTTTGGACCATCAGCACTAATGGCTGTAGCAGGACGCATGGATCCTGTGAGCACAACGGGCTTATCGGAAGTAAGCACCAGGTCGAGAAAGTAACCAGTCTCCTCCTGTGTATCGGTGCCGTGGGTAATTACAATTCCATCGGCTTCATTATTCTTAAAGATTTCGTTGGCACGGATAGCCAGTTTTTTCCATATATCAACAGTCATATCCTGGCTGCCTACAGAAGCGACCTGTTCGCCGGTGATGTTAGCAACCTTCTTTATGGAAGGTATTGTACCGATGAGGTCGTCAATGGGGATTTTTCCAGCCGTATACCCGGCTCTATCGGCGGACGCTCCTGCTCCGGCGATAGTTCCTCCTGTTGCTAAAATAATAATACGGGGTAATTGAGCCTGACTCTGGCCAAATACCATGAGGAGAGTTAATAATGTAATCAGCTTTTTCATGATGTATGTTTTATTGTTGGGAGAAAATTATTAGGTGGGACCAGGGCACATTTATTTATCTACTTGACTATTCAAATAATTGATTTATAAATGACTCCGTAAAAATATCCCCACGAAATATCCCTCGCCATAGCAGGTTAGTACCTGCCTAAGTTTAAGACCAGGGATGAAATAAGCGAAGTCATTTCAGCCAGCTATCAAAGAACTGTCGATTGAAATTGGAAGTTTTTCCTTTTTAAAATGCATCTCAGAAAACGTTAGGAAATGTAGCTGTACTTAAGGTTCAAAAAAAGTAAATGGACGATAACCTTGCACAGTATTATAAGTGTTGACTATTTATGAAAAGAAAAGAATTATTACTGTGCACAGAATAATAACTTATTGAAATACATAAAGGTTAGAAACGATACGAAGATGAGTCCGTTCATTGCAACAAGCAATTATGTTTCTTAGAAACATTTAATCTAAAGATTGTGGAATGAAACTATTCGCTCTTTTACACACTATTTCTAAAAAAAGCTATTAAGTGAAACATATCGTCGTGAGAGTGACCTAAAAAAGTAAAAGCGTTGTGGTCAATGGTAAGAAAAGACAGTAAGTTGCCTGTCCTACTTCTTTAACAGCTTTGCTTCCTCTAGCTTGGAAAACAAAGTTTTTACATATGATCTGCTGAACGAAGCGAGGGAAGAAGGATTAAAAACTTCAGATTTTATCGAAAACATGATCTCGGCCGAGGCCACGTCATACAAATTACTCAACATATAGTAAGTCTTGTCATGTGTATAATATGAAGGCATCGAAACTGTCGGGTGCCAGTCGCTGAAATATCCATAAAAATCGCCACCCTGCACATAATAGGGTGCCTTGGCATAGGCGGTGCCTCCCTGGGTGTAGCCTACTTTCTCATCTTTTTGTAAAACCGAAGCGATAAAAATCGCATCACAAGCATTTTCCTTCAACTTACTTACCACTTCATCTTTTGTAGGCATTTTCGGATTATGTATATCCATTGGTAACAAATCGATACTTTTTACTGCCTGGATACCCCTGGAAACTGCTGCGTTTACGATTTCGGTCTCAACGTTTAACCTGGCTTCGACATCAGCGGTCATGACTATTACAAAGATTTTGGAAAAGGATTTTCCCTTTGCTTTTTCCTCGTTGACCCATACTCCCGCCGTGCCTTTTGAAGCTGTACAGGATACGATTAAAAAGATAACAACCATGATAGCAGAGACAAAAGTGATCTTTTTCATGTTAATGATAGATTTATCAGGAGGGTTTAAAAACTAATTAATACATCAACCCTGGATTATCAAAAGAGGGTTTTAAATCTATCCAACTGCAAACAAGAAGCGTAGAGATTGAAGTTAAGTCATTTTTTTCTCCTGCACAATTATGTAGTGGGCTAACGGTTTCACGCGGCGCACGCAGTTAATGAAGTATTTTCTGTTGAGAAGATCTTGTGGCGATCGCAGCGGAATATCACCTTACGTTGACTGTGGTTACGGCTATCTGAGATTTCATTTCTCGCAGATGACGCAGATTGAGCAGATTTATACGCAGATTATAAACGGATCTGCGCTCGATCTGCATAATCCGCGTCATCTGCGTGAAACTCTCTTCGCATAAATATATTTTCCCATCAGAAGTAATCATCACCATTTTTTTGGCACTCGCTGCGTCGCTGCCTTCGCCGCGTACGCCGCGTGAAACGTTCTCAGCTATTGAACGCCTCCTCAATTTTATTTACTTCCAGTTTTTTCATTTTCAGGATGGCCAATGTCAGGTGACTATTCTTCGTACAATCCGGATCTTTTCGAAGCTCTTCTATGATAGCAGGAGCTATTTGCCACGATACACCATAGCGATCTTTCACCCAACCGCATTCCTGTTGTTCACCGCCTGTTGCAAGACCCTCCCATAGTTGGTCTATTTCTTCCTGCGTATCGCAATTGATATAAAAAGAAATACCGTCAGTAAATGTAAACGCATGCGGATGGCTGCTGTCTATCGCCATAAAATTCTTACTCAACAATGTAAACATTGCATGCTGCACTGTGCCTTCGGGTTCGGCACCGTTTGCAGGATAGCGTGTGATGCTCACAATATCTGAACCAGGAATCGAAGACACATAAAAATTAATGGCTTCTTCTGCTTTTCCATACTTATCGCCGACAAACATCAGGAAGGGTACTATCAGTTGCTTGGGTAACTTGTCACCAGCCAGATTCAATTGCCATGACACCCCGTATTTATCCTGGAGCCAACCGAATCTTTCACTGAATCCATAATTGTCCAACGGCATAAGGACATTGCCATTGTCGGACAGTTTTTCAAATAAGTGATCAACTTCTTTTTTCGATGCGCAATGAACGAAGAAGGAAATAGCGGGAGTAAATTTAAAATGCGGTCCACCGTTGACTGCAAAAAATTTTTGTCCGCACAATTCAAAGGATGCATAGAGCATACTACCGGGAGAGCCAAACCTGAGTTCGGGCGGTAGTCGTGACAACTCATGCAAGATCGCCTCGTCCAACCGTATGACGGGTCCACAATGCGAATCTTTGAACAGGGAGATATAATTGTTCATTGCCTCCTCTGCCCTGTCTTTAAAACACAAACAGGGTATGATGTCTTTCATGATCCTGATTTGATTATTATATTCAAAATTCGCACCTACTTATACCCGAAACCATAATTCCTGCAGGATTTTAAAACATATACCCTTACAAGACTCACTGTATATTGCAAAATTTGCTACGTGGCAATAATTGAATAGTGCTACTTCTTCCCTTTCAGTATTGCTTTTTCCTTATTTTCTTTCACGCGGAATTTCACCATACGTGTAATCAGTGCAAGGGGCAAATTCTCTTCGAGGGGGAATTGTACAGTGCCTTTGGATGTTTTGTACCCCGAAAGCTCCTTTGTAAAAGCTTTAATGCCGGAACCGGTCGGATAAAACCCGATATGATTTTTATACCCGGCAAAATAAACAAGCACTCCCAGCAATTTAAAGGCAGGCATATTATAACTGATCATTTCTTCTGCCTCCGGCGCTGCCTTCTTGATGGTCGCGCGCAATTCTTTTAATTTTTTACGCGTAGCAGGAGGGAATGAAGCAAAATACTCTTCTATGGTGGTGAATTTAACTCCTGGTTCCATGATAACTTGGTTGAGATAAAAACTAAAAGATAAAAGATAAAAGTTCTTTTATTCGAATTTACCGAATATTAGTTCATAATTAATAATAGCCCAATAATACATCGAACTATTCCGCCTAACCACTTTTATCTTTTATCTTTTAACTTTTTTCTTACATCATATTCTGTTACCACTACTCTTCTTCTTCGCTGGATTCGCCTTCCTGTTCTGCTTCCCAATTGATATTGTTTTCGGCAATCTGGGTAAGCAATTCATCGGTTTCTTTTTCTTCCTCGAGCGTTTTTTCCAGTATGGCAGCTATTTCGTCGTTGCCCATTGTTTTGGCCAACTGCACAAGGCTACCATAAGCTGAAATTTCGTAATGCTCTACTTTTTGCGCTGATACAATAATGCCCACATCGCGTGTAGCACTACCTTCTTCAGTTTCTTCGATTACTGACTCACCTTCTTTTACCAGGCCTTCCATACCATCGCATTTCTTGGCCTGGGCTTTTTTACCCAATGCCTCGAATACCTGCTCCAGTCTTACTACATGCTCTTCTGTTTGTGCCAGGTGATCATCAATAGCCTGCTGCAGTTCTTCAGAAGTTGCAGCTTTTTGCATCTTAGGCAGTGCCTTTGTTAAATGCTTTTCGGCCCAATAAAGATCTTTTAGCGCATCGTGAAAGAATTTATCCAGTTGTTCATTTCCCATAGCTTTTGCCGAGGAACCAGTTGAACTTTTTGCGCTGCTGCCAACAGATTTCTTGGCGCGCGTGCCCGTGGTTTTTGTTTTCGTATTTGCCATAACATATTTATTTTAATTAATGAAACGATGCCAATCACGGGGCAAAGGATATGCCAGCGGGTGCCAATGTGCATTACATGTTTTAATAAGCAGGGACCCTTCTTAAATCAGGCGTTGTCATTATTTATATGGGCAATTCGTTGCCATAAAGAGAAATGTGGAAGTTGAAAATGTGGAAATGTGGAATTGGAGGTATCAATTATAGGTTTGAAATCTCAATCCTCCCGTGATCCAACGGAGAATTTGGGAAACAGTAGAGAAATCCTGAAATCCTATCTTTTTCATTCATTTCCACATTTTCACATTTCCACATTTCCCCATTTACAAGTAGGTTTGCGTTAATACTTAATTCATGTCAACTTATTTCAAGGACAAGGTGGTAGTCGTTACGGGCGGAACGGATGGCATCGGCCGGGCGCTGGTAGAGGCCCTGCTGGGTATGGGGGCCAAAGTAGCCACCTGTGGACGTAATCACGACAAGCTTTATCTACTCCAGTCTGAATACCCTTCCGCTCACCTGCATACGATGGTCGCGGATGTGAGCAATGAAAATGACTGCCGCCGTTTTATGGAAACCACAACCAAATTTTTTGGTGGCATCGACATCCTTATTAATAATGCGGGCATTTCGATGAGAGCCCTGTTGAAGGACGTGTCGACGGAAACACTGCGAAAAGTGATGGAAATTAATTACTACGGTTCGGTATACTGTACAAAATATGCGCTTCCTTCCCTCATAGAAAGAAAGGGCACGATCGTGGGAGTGTCTTCCATCGCGGGATACCGTGGGCTTCCGGGCAGAAGCGGTTATTCCGCCAGCAAATATGCATTGCAGGGATTCCTGGAAGCGGTGCGTACCGAATTGCTGGAAGAAGGTGTACATGTAATGTGGGTATGCCCGGGCTTTACCTCCTCCAATATCCGCCATGCAGCGCTCGATAAAAATGCAGAGGCACATGGCGATACACCGATGGATGAAGGTAAATTAATGAGTGCCGAAGAGTGTGCAGAACATATACTCAGGGCTATCCGGAAAAAGAAACGGACGCTGGTGCTGACGTTTACGGGAAAGCGGACAGTGTTTATGAATAAATTTTTTCCCGGGCTGGCCGACAAACTCGCCCATAAATTTTTCTTTAAAAATGGCGAGCTCGTTAAATAAATTAGCGGCAATACCTACTGAAAAACTTTATTAAACCAACCTTCCAACCTGTTAATGAACCCATTTCCAGAATGCCTTTACTAACGATTACTTCTGATATTGGAAGCCAGGACTACCTGGTTAGTGCAGTAAAGGCACAATTACTCCAGGTAAACCCTGATTTCAACATTATAGACGTTTCCCACACTATCCCACCTTTCAATTATCCGCAGGCGGCTTATATATGCAGGAGTGCTTTCAGGAATTTCCCCGCTTTCAGTTACCATTTAATACTGGTAAATCTATTTGAGAAAAAGCCGGAACAGTTATTACTCGCTTTTCATCAAAATCAATACCTTCTATGTGCAGACAATGGCCTGTTGACGATGATACTGGAAGGAAAGCCTGAAATGCTGATTGGCATCCCACTCGACAAAATGGCCATTAAGAATACATTGTATTGCACGGAAGTGATGGGTAAGGTAGTAAACCAGCTTGTGGCTGGTGCGCCCATACAGTCGATCGGCATTCCGGATACAGGTTTTATTGAAAAAAATCATTTACGTCCCCTTCTCGACAATCAATGGATCGAGGGTCAGATCATATTTATCGACAATTTTGAAAACGTAATTGTAAACATTACCAGGGAACAGTTTGAAGAACAGCGAAAAGGCCGCAGCTTCCGGATTGTTTTCAAACGGGATGAAGTTATCGACCGCATCAGCGAGTCGTATGCGGATGTGCCGGAAGGGGAAAAGCTTGCCATTTTTAATAGCGCCGGCTACCTGGAGATAGCAATCAATAAAGGGAATGCTGCCGGGCTGTTTGGCCTAAAAGGATTTTCAGAAAAGTCCAAACAGGCATCCACGTTCCTCCAGGGGCAGCTTGCTTATCAAACCGTACGCGTTTATTTTGAATAGCGGAAAAATTTTCACACGGCGAACGCTGCGCTAATTAAAATCGCCGCGTCGCCGCACTCTTTGCGCACGCCACGAGAAACCGTCATGCAGTCAAACCGTCCACCTGCCTTTTATAATGAATTATGGAAAATTTAAGACCCGTATCTTTTATCTTGCCCCGCGATTGATTGGTATGCATTCAACCCGTGCTTTTTTCCGGCCCCGTTTTGTGGTTATGGTCAGCCTGTTATCGACTAACGACTCTCAATCGAATCCCCTATTTTTGCCTACTTTCAAATCAACCCTTTATGAATTTCAGAAAAGTCAATAACATTACTGGTTGGGCTGTTTTTTTTCGTTGCCTTT
>CBFGYO010000096.1:0-15618 GCA_965652975.1 uncultured Chitinophagaceae bacterium
CGGAATAGTAATATGGTGAGTTTTGACATCACTGCTATTGCAAACGCTTATGCGCCGGCCAACAAACTCTCACCCAATGGATTTGATGGCGAAGAAGCATGCGTGCTGTTGCGGTATGCAGGAATGAGCCCCAATATAAATAGCGTAGGAATTTATGGATACGATCCGCGACACGACAGGGACGAACTTACTGCCCGCCAGATTGCCCAGATGATATGGTACCTGTTGGATGGCCGCAGCCGCGGCAGGAGGGAAGCACAACTGGACGAAAAAGACTCGTTCAATGAGTATCATACGGCATTTGCAGAAGTGGAGACCACGTTTCTCCAAAGCAAAAAGACTGGACGATGGTGGATGCAACTGCCCGATAAAAAATTCATTGCCTGTAGCTACAAGGATTATTTATTGGCGAGTAGCAATGAAATTCCCGAACGTTGGCTACGCGCGCAGGAACGTGGGTAAGGGTGAGGATGGATATTATTATCATCTTTAATGATCGATTCACATGATCAGTGTTCCCATAAGAACCGGCATTTGCTCATTTGGAATGAGCGGTAAACTTTTTCATGCACCTTTTATACAGTCGCACCCGGGTTATGAATTGACGGCCATCGTCGAAAGAAATAAAAGTGAATCGAGACAAAAATACCCGAGCTCGAAGTTGTATCGCTCCTTTGACGACCTGGTAGCTGATAAAGATATTCAATTGATAGTGGTAAACACACCCGTTCAAACTCATTTTGAATATACCAAACGCGCACTGCAATCAGGAAAAGCGGTAGTGGTAGAAAAACCGTTTACAGTTACAACTGCTGAGGCGGAGGAATTGGATGCGCTGGCAAAAGCTAACAATCTATTTTTAAGTGTATATCAAAATCGGCGGTATGATGGTGATTATTGGTCGGTGAAAAAAGTTGTTGGTGAAAATTTATTAGGCGATATAAAGGAAGTAGAAATGCGCTTTGATCGCTATCGTCCATCGTTTAGTGGCAAGCAACATAAAGAAGGCTCTCTTCCGGGCGCAGGCAGCCTTCACGACCTTGGCGCACATTTGATTGACCAGGCCTTGCAACTATTTGGCTGGCCGCAAAAAATATTTGCCGATTTGCGGATATTGCGCAGCGATGTGCAGGCAAATGATTATTTCGAAGTACTGCTTTATTACCCCGGAATGAGAGTAAGACTGAAAAGTACAGTTATTGCGAGGGAAACTTATTACGCTTACGTTTTACATGGAATGAAAGGTAGTTTCCTGCAACAGCGCTCCGATATGCAGGAAGAACAGTTGCTCGCAGGCATAACACCTACTATTGCCGGTTGGTGTCCACCACCACCAGCACCGGATGGTCTATTGCATACTGAACTGGAGGGCGAGATTATCAGCACAAAAACCACTTCGGCACCGGGCAATTACATGGGATACTATGATGATGTGTTTAAAGCGCTTACAGGAAGTGGCAACAACCCGGTAGTCGCATCCGATGCTATCAAAACAATGCGGATCATTGAATCGGCTATCAATAGTGCTGAAACAGGGAAGGTGATTGCACTCTAGTTAGACGAAATAAAAAGAAAACGATACTTAAATGTTCAGGTTAAGGTTTCAATCGGCAAGGCTATGGATTTTGACTACAACGGCTCATGTATTACTGCTCGCATCGTGTAGTGTACAAAAACGGGTAGGCAGGTCGGCAACGAAAAACGTTTTGCTTGCTCCGGCTTTGCAAACAGCACATGTGGGCATCAGCATTTATGAGCCAGCAACAAATAAATACTGGTATAACTACCAGGCCGACAAGTTTTTCGTTCCGGCCAGTAATACCAAGATCCCCACCTGTTATGCTGCAATGAAATATTTGGACGACAGCCTTCCGGGCATTATTGCGTCCAGGGACAATGCCTCTGGAAAATTGCTAATAGCCGGCACTGGCGATCCAACTTTTTTACATCCTGATTTTAAGAACCAGCCTGTACTGGACTTTTTAAGAAATGAGAATAAGCAAATAGTTGTAACAAACCCCGAGTTTAAAAGCCGGTCGCTGGGTTCCGGGTGGGCCTGGAATGATTACAACGAATATTATATGGCAGAAAGAAGTGCGCTGCCATTGTATGGAAATATTGGACGCTGGAAACTTGGCAGCACCAGTTCTGGCAAAATCTCCCTTACTGTTATTCCCCGTTTCTTCCAGGATAGTCTTTTTTATTCTGTAGCAGACTTCTCGTCTGTCGACTCGCGCGATACGGCGAAAAAGAATTGGCGCAACCTGGATGTTCGTCGTAAAAAGGAATCAAATGCATACGAAGTCACCAATGCGAGTTCCATATTTAGTGAGGCAGAAATACCATTCGAAACAACCAGCAATGCCACCATTGCAAGCATGCTTATTGATACGTTGAAATTAGCGGTGGATGTTGATTATGGCCGGAGAATCATGAATGGTACGATCATCAGGTCGCAGCCCACCGACTCCATGTTAAAACCAATGATGCACCGGAGTGATAACTTTTTCGCGGAACAATCACTGTTGTTGGTAAGCAACAAATTACTTGGTGTATTAAGCGATCAGCAGGTAATAGACACTCTGCTTAAAACTGATTTTAAAGACTTGCCGCAAAAGCCACGTTGGGCCGATGGGTCGGGATTGAGTCGCTACAACCTGTTTACCCCGCAGGATATGGTTGCGATACTCAATAAAATGCAACAGCAATTTCCCATGGCTCGCATCAAGGAGATTTTTGCTACTGGTGGAGAAGGTACAATAAGCAGTTATTACAAAACTGAAGCGGGTTACATTTATGCAAAAACCGGAACGCTGTCCGGTGTTGTTGCTTTGAGTGGTTTTTTATATACAAAAAGAAACAGGCTCCTGCTTTTTTCTGTCCTGGTTAATAATCACCAGGCATCTTCCACTGATGTGCGGAGGGCAGTCGAGAAATTTATAAAGGGAATCAGGAACGATTTCTAATTAATTAGCCTCGAAACATCTTTTCCAGTTGTTCACCTTTGAATTCCAGGTAAGTTGGGTTTCCTGCGGGTGTGATATTTGGTTGTTCGCAGGCAAACAGATCATATAATAATTGTCTCATTTCTCTTTCGGTAAGTCGCATCCCTGTACGGATAGACTGCTGTCGTGCCAGTGAACGAATAAGCTTTTCCCGTTTTGAAAATTTTACATCAGGGTTAAAATGTTTGTATTGCTCGAGGAGTATATCGATTACATGCTTTTCATTTCCTGGTTCTACATCGGCGGGTGTACCCTGTATCACAAAACTGTTTTTCCCAAACGGTTCAATAATATATCCCAGTTGTTGCAGGTCTGGTGTTAACTCTTCAAGCAGTACCGCATCTGCTGGTACAAGCTCCAATGTGGAAGGAAACATACTGGGTTGCGTGGTTACCGGTTGATCCTTTGTTGCATGTTTGAGCTGCTCATACAATATCCTTTCGTGTGCTGCCTGCTGATGTACCAGCAGGAAACCATTTTGCGAAGGAAGAACAATATAGGTATTGAGGAGTTGGGTAATTTCTGCTGATTGAATAGGGTCGGAAGTAGTATGTTCAGTAGCTATTTGCGAAGAGTGATCAGCCATTGGCATATTGCCCGGTGTTTGTTGTGTATTTTCCCGGCTGATAGCTGTCGATGGACTTTCGTAAAAATCCCGCCAGTGTTTCAGATCCTTTTCTATAAAGTGTGCCTGGTTTTTTTGAGTAAATCCTTTAAAAATTGTTCCTGCAGCGGCCGCCGACTTCTTATCATCGGTAAAGGGTTGTTGGATAGAAGAAAGCTGCTGAATGGAAGCATCGAGATCAAAATCAAGAGCGGGGGTAACGCTGTACTGCGCAAGCGCATGTTTTACCGCTGCCTGTACAAATGCATAAATTATTTTTTCATCTTCAAACTTTATCTCCTGTTTGGTAGGGTGCACATTTACATCCACCTGTTTGGGATCAAGATCGATAAAGAGTGTGTACATGGGGAAACTGTCGGCAGGAATCATCTCCTGGTAGGCATTCATCACTGCGTGATTGAGGTATGCGCTTTTGATATACCGGTTGTTTACAAAAAAATACTGGTCGCCCCTGGTTTTTTTTGATGTTTCCGGCTTTCCTACGAAGCCATGGATATTCATGTAATCTGTTTCTTCCTTTACTGTTACCAGTTTTGCAGCGTAATTATTCCCGAGCAACTGTACTATGCGCTGTTTTAAACTACCCGCTTCGAGATGGAACAGGGTTTGTCCATTTTGATTTAGTGAAAAGAAAATATGCGGGAATGCTAATGCTACACGGGTAAACTCGTCAACGATATGCCGCATTTCTGCATTGTTGCTTTTCAAAAAATTTCTACGGGCGGGTACATTAAAAAACAGGTTTTTCATGGCTATGCTGGTACCATTTGGTACTGCTACCGGTTCCTGTTTTTTTACGGCACTATTTTCTACCTGCAGGTAAATGCCGGCTTCATCTTCGGCTCGTTTTGTTTTTAATTCCACCTGGGCTACGGCAGCGATGGATGCAAGCGCTTCGCCACGAAAACCCATTGTTCGTATGTGAAAGAGGTCGTCAATACTTTTTATTTTGGAAGTAGCGTGGCGCTCAAACGACATGCGTGCGTCGGTTTCGCTCATGCCACTGCCGTTGTCAATTACCTGCACCAGCGATTTGCCGGCGTCTATGATTATGAGGTTGATCTCGGTGGCACCTGCATCAACTGCGTTTTCCATCAATTCTTTGACAGCACTTGCCGGTCGTTGAATAACTTCGCCGGCTGCAATCTGGTTGGCAATATTATCTGGTAGAAGAAAGATGCGATCAGGCACAGAATCTTGTTTAGCCGTCAAAATTAACGATTTGCCTTTTAAGCAACTCTTCACCAATCCTTTTCATCAAATGGTTTAATTTTAGAACTTATTCAAGAATAAACCCGGCCCATACCATGCGAATTATTAAGATCGTCCTCTTCGTTATTTTGTTTGTTCCCTCCCTGGCTTTTGGTCAGTATAAAAGCCGCCTGAGCAGTGCGCAGTGGGTGGACAGCGTCTTCAATAGCCTGACACCGGAACAAAGAATTGCACAGTTGATGGTAATTAGGGCTCATTCCAATCTCGGTGCAGACCATATTGCAAAAGTGGTAAGTGATATACAGCAGTATAATGTCGGCGCCCTCTGTTTTTTCCAGGGCGGACCGGTACGGCAGGCCAACCTTACCAATTATTACCAAAGCATCGCTAAAACCCCGTTGATGGTTACTATCGATGGCGAATGGGGCCTCGGTATGCGTCTGGATAGCGTAACAAAGTATCCTTACCAGCTTACCCTGGGAGCATTGGAAGATCAAAACCTTGTGTACAGGATGGGACTGGCAGTAGGTGAGCAGTGCAAACGATTAGGTGTGCATGTGAATTATGCGCCGGTAGTCGATATCAACAACAATCCTAATAACCCGGTTATCGGCTATCGCTCATTTGGTGAGGACAAACAAAAAGTTTCTGATTATGGCGTCGCTTATATGAAGGGGATGCAGGACGCTGGAATAATGGCTTGCGCCAAACACTTTCCAGGTCATGGTGACGTAGATGTGGATTCGCATTTCGACCTGCCAGTAATAAATAAGAACAGGGCACAACTGGATTCAATGGAGCTGGTACCCTTTCGCGCAATTTTTGATGCTGGTGTTGGGAGTGTAATGATCGCCCATCTTTATATCCCGGCAATTGACAATACTGAAAATAAAGCCACTTCAATTTCCAAAAACAACGTAACCGGTCTGTTAAGAAATGATATGGGCTACAATGGGCTGACTTTTACCGATGCTTTGGAGATGAAAGGCGTTGCAAAATATTTCCCTGGTGGCACAATAGCCGTAGAAGCGCTGATAGCTGGAAATGATATGCTTTGTTTACCCGAGAATGTGAGCCAGTCGATTGAGGCAATTAAAAATGCAATTGCGCAAAACAAGTTGAGCTGGGATGAAATAAATGCCAAAGTAAAAAAAGTGCTTGCATCTAAATTTCAATTGGGCCTGAACCAGTTGAAACCAATTGCCACAGAAAACTTATTGACTGACCTGAATGCGAAGGCCGATGCAATAAGATATGAGGTAGCACAAAAAGGAATTACCCTGCTTTCTTTGGCGGGTGACAAAGCACCGGGGGCTGCAGATAAGGCAGGTATCCCCATACAGAACAAGAAGAAACTGGCTTATGTTGGGATTGGCAGCAGCAGCATCAATTCTTTTGGTAAAAGGATGCAAACTGACTTCGGAGCGGATGTATATCTAGTGTCTTATAAAGAAGCACAGGATAAAGCCGATTCGATAATAAAAGAGATTACCGTAGCTAATCGCTACGATGCTGTTGTTATTGGCGTACACAACTATTCCCTGAAGCCAATGGATAATTTTGGATTAAGCCCGGTATCATTGGGGCTATACCAGAAACTTAATTCCCCCAAAGCAATCACACTTACGTTCGGCAACGTACTGGCGACGAAAAATTTTTGTGATGCCTTTACGCTTGCAGCTTGCTACCAGGATGATGATATTACTCACCAGGCCGCCGCAGATCTGCTGCAGGGCAAAATATTTTCGATGGGTAAACTGCCCGTTACGGTATGCCAGTTCAAATTTGGTTCAGGAATAGTTCATGGTGGCATCAAACCTTCGCGTGCTGGGGTTGCGACAGACAAATTGCAGGTGATAGATTCAATAGTAAATGATGCTATCAGTCAAAAGGCATTCCCTGGAGCAGTAGTGCTGGCAGCACATAAGGGAGAGATCATTTATCACAAAGCATTTGGACATTACCAGTATGAGAATTCACCAGGCATGACGCCTGAAAGTATTTTTGATCTTGCGTCTGTCACAAAAATTTCCGCAACCACGGTTGCAATAATGAAGTTATATGATGAAGGCAAACTTCGTCTCGATGACAAACTCGGCAATCTTCTTCCCTGGGTAAAAGGATCTGATAAAGCTAACCTGGAGGTCTCCGATATCTTGTTGCACCAGGCAGGGCTTGTACCTTTTATTCCATTTTATAAGGAAACAATTGATTCTCTAACGGGTGTTCCAAAAAATGACCTTTACTCCAGCAAGCCACGGCCCGGGTATGGTGTACGTGTGGCTGAAAATGTTTATCTCCGCAACGACTGGAACGACACGATGTTTAGTCGTATACTGGATAGTCCCCTTGGCCGAAAGGATCGGTATGTATATAGCGACAACGATTTTATTTTCCTGGGGAAAATCGTAGAGCAATTATCGGGTCTTACTCTTGACCAGTACGTAGAAAAGAATTTCTATTCACCGATGGGTTTGCAAACTACCGGGTTTAAACCCAGGAGCAAATTTGCATTGGAAAAACTGGTGCCAACGGAAGAGGAAAAACATTTCAGGCAACAGCTTACCCGTGGTGATGTACATGACGAGGGCGCTTCTATGTTTGGTGGAGTAGCGGGACACGCCGGTTTGTTTTCCAACTCTTATGATCTTGCAATGCTATACCAGATGTTGCTTAATGGCGGCGAACTGAATGGTCGTCGTTATTTACGTCCTGAAACCATCAGGTTGTTTACTTCCTATCATAGCAAAGTGAGCCGCAGGGGATATGGTTTCGACAAACCTGAAAAGGATAATAAGATCAGGAAAGAGCCATATCCATCATCGCTTGCATCGCCGCAAACTTTTGGACACACGGGTTTTACTGGCACATGCGTATGGGTAGATCCTAAATATGACCTGATATATATCTTTCTTTCCAATAGGGTATACCCTACACGTGACAACCCAAGGCTTTCTTCGTTAAGTGTGAGAGGTAAAGTACAGGATGCGATTTATCGAGCACTCGGGATTTGAAATCGAGATAAAAGTTAAAAGATAAAAGTTCATTAGGTGTCGAATTTCCGACCTTAATGAACTTTTATCTTTTAGTTTTTATCTCCTCTTTAGTTTTCCTACTTAGTCTTTCCCCCGCGGAGGCCGCTGATTGCGATTGGGATTAGGACCTCTTGGAGGTTGTGGACGTTGTGGTCCTCCGCGTTGCGGATTGCGTGGTTGCTGACCTTGAGGTCCCTGCGGGCCACGTGGCTGTGGGCCTTGCGGTCCTTGTTGTGACTGACCTCCCTGTCCGCGCTGCTGTGGTGGTCGTTGTGGTTTTGACTTTTGTTGCTGCTGCTGTCTTCTTTTCTTATCGGCTTTTTCAAGACTTTGCAAACTTATCTGGCCCACCAGTTCTACAAACTGCGTTTCTGTTTCTTTAGGCTTGGAGGCGCTAAGATCTACAGCTTCCAGTTCATCAGGCACAATGCCCTGGTGGTTTAATGTTTTAATTTTTCTTACGCGTTCAATAGTCAGCGGGTACTGCTTGCTACTATCGGGCAGCGTGTACCACATCAGGTTTTTGAAAATATCTTTTTTTATCAGGAAGGCGTTGCCTTTTGTAACCTGGAGTACATCACAATTTTCTGGAAAATGTTGCAGGGCATCCAGGTAGGTATCCAGTTCGTAATTTAGGCAACACTTCAACCGGCCGCACTGGCCGCTAAGTTTCGTTTGATTGATTGAGAGATTCTGGTAGCGGGCTGCAGCAGTATTTACCGATTTGAAATCTGTGAGCCAGCTACTGCAGCAAAGTTCACGGCCACAGCTTCCAATTCCACCTACCTTTCCGGCCTCCTGCCTTGCACCAATCTGCCGCATTTCTACTTTTACTTTGAATTCGGAAGCATACACCTTAATGAGCTCGCGGAAATCGACTCGTCCATCAGCGATATAAAAGAATGTTGCTTTTCGTCCGTCGGCCTGCATTTCTACCTGGCTGATCTTCATGTCCAGGTTTAGTTGCTTCGCGATGGCCCTGCTGCGGATCACTGCTTCTGGTTCGCGGGCCTTGTTTTGCTTCATTATATCAATATCCCGGTCAGTAGCAGGGCGAAGGATCTTTTTCATTTCAGGATTGTCTTCTTTGACATTCCTTTTTTTCATCTGGATTCGAACGATTTCACCTGTCAGCGAAATTTCACCGACGTCAAAACCGCTAACTCCTTCTACAGCAATTAGGTCACCTTTTTCGAAAGGCTGGAGAGTGGGGTTGCGAAAAAAATCTTTACGGGTTCCTTTATTAAAACTGACCTCAACAACTTTACAGGCGCTGGCAATATCAGACACAGGGAGATTGCGCAACCAATCATGTGTATTCATGCGGTTACATCCGCCGGTGCTGCACCCGCCATTGCTCTTACATCCGTTTGGTTTGCCACCAGTGGTGGTACCGCAATTACTACATCCCATGGATTATAAAATATTACTATCCGTTTAGCCAATACATTGAGGGGAGCGCGGATATAGCCTAACGCTATCAGCCTATAAACTGCAGTAATTGTGGAAGTATCCCGGGCTGAATAAATGCCTGGGAAGCTTGTAAAGCAATACTATATGTAGAGTTACCTTTAAACACAACTGCAAAAAATAGTGGTCCGGCTTATCCTTCTTCATCAATCATTCATTGTCACAAAAGCCCTCAATCAGTCAAAAATACAATTTTGTCCTGAATGATGTGATATACCTTGATTGTTAAAGCATGAAAGAGAATCTTCGCGTTGGCATTCCTTTCAATATAATACATTGCCCGGTCCAGCTCCTCGATCAGCGCCTGCTGTTGGGATATATCGGTAATTTTCTTGTTGAGCTTGGTGGCAAAATCCATTTCTGAGGGGGAAAGCTGCATTTGGCTGCCTAAAATGCGGTACCGGATCGACTGTTGGAGCACATGATTGAAATACCGGAGGAATTGTTTCTGTTTTTCCCTTCCAAGTCTGCTGATCTCTTCCACCCATTTAGTTTGGGCAATCGGGCCGGTTTTCAGGATCGCATTCAACCATTCACGCAAAAGACTTTGCCAGTCTTCGTCGGCATGCTGCACCAATTGAAGCGCCTCCCGGTAGTTGCCTTCGCTTACTCCGGCTACCTGTCGGGCTACTGCGGGATCGGTTTTGTGGCGCCTTGTAAGAGCTACCTCCACTTCGCTGGTTTCCAATGCTGGAATTTTTACCAACTGGCAACGGCTCAGGATCGTTTGTAATACCAGGGATTCATTTTCGGCAACGAGTACAAACAGGGTATTTGGTGGCGGTTCTTCAATCAGTTTCAAAAGTTTATTGCCTTCATTGCCGAGGTATTCCGGCATCCACATGATCAGGATCTTGTATTCGCTTTCAAAGCTTTTCAGGTTCAGTTTTCTAATAATGTCGTTACACTCATGTGCTGTGATGTTTCCCTGTTTATTTTCTGCGCCGATAAACTGCAGCCAGTCATAAGCATTTCCGTATGGATAGGTTTTGACAAACTCCCGCCATTCACTGATGTAATCAGTACTAAGTGGGGGTGAGCCGGCTTTTTTCGTTACAACCGGGTACGAGAAGTGGATATCAGGATGTACCAGTTGTTGTGCTTTGGTACATGCGGGGCAAGTGCCGCAGGAATCAGGATACAATACTTTTTTGGGTGGTTCGGGTTCGGCTTCACCAAAAAGGGAGGGACCGGCCTGCGTGGCAGTATTCTTACCGTTTACTTTTTCGCAAACAATGTATTGTGCAAAGGCTAATGCCAGTGCCAATGCGCCATTTCCTTCTTTTCCAAGGAAGAGCAGGGCATGACTGAGACGGTTGTGCTGCACCATTTCAGCAAGCTGCTGTTTTGTTTCTTCCTGGCCTATGATTGATGAGAACTGCATACGTCAAGTTAATCCAGAAAAAAATTAAAACCTGCCTGCCTGCCGGCAGGCTAAAGATAAAAGTGATACCAGGCGGTAATGCCAAGCTAAATCAACTTTTATCTTTTAGTTTTTATCTTTTATCTAATTCAGGTAGCTGAGAACCTCTTCGCTTGTAACCTTCGTTTTATTATGGAAAACGGCAATGAGTTCGCCTTTTTCATTTATGAGAAACTTTGTGAAGTTCCAGGTCACCGGGTTTTCGAGGAAGCTTTTTTTGGTTTCATTTTTTTCATTTTTTGCGAGGTTGGCAGATTGTTCAATCAGCCATTTATACAAGGGATGAATGTCGTCGCCTTTTACAGATATTTTTTCAGCCATCGGAAAAGTGACAGCATATTCTTTTGTGCAGAATTCTTTTATCTCCTGGTTGCTGCCTGGTTCCTGCGAACCGAAGTTATTGGCTGGAAATCCTACAATCACCAGCTTGTCTTTATTCGCCTCATACACTTTTTCCAGTTCGGCATACTGAGGTGTGTTGCCACATTTGGACGCTGTATTAACGATCATTATTTTTTTTCCTTTGTAGTTGGAAAAATCGATTGTGCCGTCAAGCCCGGGCACTTTGAAGTCATAAATTGACTGGCCCGTAAGCGTCATCGCTATAACAAGTGAAATGAATAACGTTTTCATATTAAAAATTTAAGGAAGTACAAAGCTAGTCCTTTTGATTTTTAAAATGCGAGGAATGAAATTCCGGTAGTACATCAGTTTGAAATAATTGCTCCTCGAATACTTCAAAAACTTGTTTTACATGACTCTGTTTCAATTCCCAAGGGGCTCCCAATATCAATAATAATGATGTTGCCATTTTGATAGCATATGACAATCTATTAACCCAATTTTGGGTTATACGCTTTCCGCAGTAAGATAACCAGTGGTAACAACCGGAGATTTTTCTTTAAAAAAGTGAACATGTCCGTAGATATCATTAAAACTACATTTCACCCAACCGGGGAATTGTTTCGTCAATAAATGATATAACATGTATTTTAAGCTCGGCCATAGGGAGCAATCATTATTGATTCGTCTCATAAGATCCCAGGTCTGGCTTTGTGGCGGCGGGCAGTGGTCTAGTTTTTCCATCGAGGTCAATAGTTATCCCGGCCGGTGTGCCTTTGTTCACTGCAGGCGAATTGGCCTTTAATCGGAAACTGTAAAAATTATTAGATACATCAATACTATCGAAAACAGGAGACTGGTTGTTGATTATTTCTGTAGTCGTTACATTTTGAGGTGCTGTTTTTACTTTCCATAGCCCCCTGTCGAAGTTTACATTAAATACAGCATTAGTCTTTGCGGCAACAACTACCTCATCGTCTACGAGTCCATTTTCGCCCCAGAAAATACAATTGCGAAATAATGCATTCAATGGTTTAGAAATGCTATTGGCATTATCAGATAATGTTAGTACCGGGTCTTTGTGTTGAATGTAATTATTGGAAATGCTGACAGCCGTGCAATGTATAAATTGATAATTACCGCCCTGGACCAGGAACAAATTCTTGCCGCAATTGCTGATCAGCGTATTTCTTGCATATATACTGGTATTGACCGCGATAATACCATTTTCATATGCATTGTCGATGATGCATTCGTTCAACGTAAGTTTGGGTTCGGCATTGGTGGCGGGATCCTGTACCCCTATCGACTGGTATCCGTTCTTAATGACGGCGTAGTTTAAAACATTGTTGATACTACTACCCATAAAATAGATACCGGGCCATCCTGCGGGAAAATCGCGATAAGGATCATCGAGCCGGTCGCCCCGGAAGTACACACGATCTGCTGTATCTTTTTCACCATTCACCAGCAACGTGCCATCCACAATTATCGGGGCATCGGCGTGAACGTAGATACGGCAGCCCTTTTGAATAGTTAATGTTTGCGCAGTGTCGACATATAGATAACCAAGTATTACATAAGGAAGATCGTTCGTCCAGGTCTCGTTGGATACAACTTGTTTTTCCCTTAGGAAATGTGCGTTTTGTCCCCAGGCTTCCAATTGCACAAGCCTGTTTCTACCGTTATAGGACACCTGGATGCTATCTCGTACAATGAATGGAAGGTTGTCGGTATTCTGGTTGATGTTTACCTGCGCAAAAACGTAAACACTGTCATTGGCTTCAATTTCGATATCGGTTATTTCCGGTCCCGGGATACCATCTGCATTAATTTTAAATACAGAACTATTACCTCCCATCAGTTTAATAGATGATATCCTGAGCTTCTGGTTATTTTCATTTATTACCTTGAAGGATTGCGTTATTGATCCGGAGGTAACAAAAACTGTATCGTATTTTAATGTATCAACTGTAATAGTAACCCTGGCATCCGGAGTTGTAATAAATGACTCTTTGCGGCAGGATAAAATCAGGGTGCAAAAGGATATAAGGATCAGGCTTATGGCTTTCATTGCCATAAAAATAATAGAACAATTCCAGATTATCTAAAGGCGTGACAAAGGCATGCAATGCTCAATGACACATTTGGAGCCTTTAAAATCTCAGATCCACATGATTCAAGTGTAGCCCCGGTAGTAATCACATCGTCGACAAGAAGAATATGTTTGCCGGCAACCAACTCCCGGTCACGAAGTTCAAACTTGCCTTCAATGTTTTTCCAGCGTTCCAGCCTTCCCTTATTAGTTTGCGTGGCTGTATGCATAGGGCGAACAATTGAATGTTCAGCAACCGGAATCTTTAGCAGTTCGGACATTCCCTCACATAAAAGCATGGATTGATTGAATCCTCGTTTACGCTGCCTGTGTTCAAAGAGTGGAAGCGGAACCATTATATCGGCATCGAAACGTGCAGCCCGAATAATCGAATCACCCATTATTCTTCCCAATTGGATTCCCAGCTCTTTATTTCTTTTATACTTCACCTCGTGTACCAGGTGCGATACCAGCGAGGCTTTTGTAAAATAATATTGCGCTGTGGCATGCTGTAACGGCAAACGACCGTAAAACCTTTTTTCAACGGGATTGCCGGGATATAGCTCAAAATTAGTCTGTGGTAAGCCGGATAAACATCGAAGACAGAGCAGACTGTCTTTTACCAGGATATCCGAACCGCACCCTACACATATATGCGGAAACAGGAAGTGTAATAAAGCATCTGAAAGGTGTTGTAATGATAACATGCAGTAAAGGTGGACTGCACGGAAGCCGAAACAAGGTGAAAAAAACAATTAGATTTTGTTTTTTTCTGTTGGACTAAAAAAGAAATTTATATACTTCCTCTACGCGACCCATCGTGATCACCTCAATATTATATTTTTCTTTGCCCTGTTCACGCTGACCGCCTCTTCGATTGTATTTAGATACGATGATCTTTTCAAAACCCAGTTTTTCAGCTTCCGCAATACGCTGGTCGATACGATTTACAGCCCGTATTTCGCCACTCAGTCCCACTTCACCTGCAAAACAGGTATGCTGCGCCAGCGGTACATCTTCATAGGAAGATAGTAGTGCACACAATACCGCGAGATCTATAGATGGATCTTCTACCTTCAATCCACCGGCAATATTCAAAAACACATCTTTCATCCCGAAATGAAAGCCACCTCTTTTTTCCAGTACTGCCAACAACAATTGAAGTCTTCGAAGATCGAAACCGGTAACTGTACGTTGAGGTGTGCCGTATACCGACTGAGTTACCAGTGCCTGCACTTCAATGAGTAACGGACGCATACCTTCGATTGTAGCCGCGATAGCGATACCGCTTAGCTGTTCCTCTTTTTGCGTTATCAATATCTCACTGGGATTTATGATGCCCCGCATGCCTGCTTCAGTCATCTCATATATCCCCAGCTCTGCTGTACTGCCGAAGCGATTCTTTAACGTGCGCAAGATCCTGTACGCATGATGGCGATCACCTTCGAACTGCAATACAGTGTCTACCATATGTTCCAATATCTTGGGACCGGCTATACTACCGTCTTTTGTAATGTGCCCTATTAATATTACCGGCGTGTCGGTTTCTTTTGCAAAGCGCTGGAATTCGGCAGCGCATTCACGTATTTGTGATACACTCCCAGGCGAAGAATCAATAAAAGCAGTGTGGAGTGTTTGTATTGAATCAATAATGATCAGTCCCGGCTTCAACTTTTTTATCTCCTGGAAAATAATGGATGTCGAAGATTCAGTAAGCAGGTAGAAATCATCGTTATGCAAACCCAGGCGGTCGGCGCGCATCTTTATTTGTTGTTCGCTTTCCTCACCACTTATGTATAGAACACGTACACCTGATAGTTTTAAAGCATTTTGTAAAAACAAAGTAGACTTGCCAATTCCAGGTTCACCTGCGACGAGTATCAGGCTCCCCGGAACGATACCTCCACCACACACGCGATTCAATTCAGCATCCGATGAAAGCAATCTTTTTTCGGCGCTGTTTTTTATTTCACTCAGTGCAATTGTTTTTCCTGCCCTTGGTTCGTTGTTATAATCTTTCCAACCATTATTATTTTTTGAAGTTTCTTTTTGTACAAATTCTTCGACAAACGTGTTCCATTGATTACATGAAGGACATTGACCAACCCATTTCACACTTTCGTAACCACATTGCTGGCAAAAAAATGCTGTCTTAATCTTACTCATGCGTTAAAGGTAAATGATCAACCGTTGCAGTAAAAAAAGTGAAGCTTAATCGTGCTTCAAATCGGTGATAATTGACGTGAAATGGGCAAAAAAAAATAGCTTGCAACAGCTATTCATAAAAAGTAAAAAGGGCCAATCTTTGACGACTGACCCTCTTACTTACTAACCCATTAAATTCTATTGCTAAGTTACAAATATGACCCACATTACAAAATAAATTTTTCTGGCTGTGAATAACTTTAAGC
>CBFGYO010000097.1:0-15483 GCA_965652975.1 uncultured Chitinophagaceae bacterium
GTGTTAGCCGCCAGCCTAAAGAGCTGGGTTATTCAGTAACTTCGTATTTGCTGCCGTCTGGAGCATCACGTCCGATTTGACGCAAAGAGCCATCAAACTCATCTCCATAACCCTGGTTTTCAATTGGGTCATAAACACCGTAACCAAATGCATCCACTGAGGAACCAGAACCAAAACGTGTTTGTAATTCCGGCATATAAGAAACTGTTTCAACTTGTACAGTATGTCCTACACTTACACTGGGTTTTGACCTACTACCTTTCTTGGTAGTAACCACGATAGCACCGTTTGCACCATCAGGACCATAAATCGCTGTAGATGATGCTGACTTCAGAATTGTTACGTCTGTAATGTCATTAGGGTTGATTGAACTAAGGAATCCCAAAGCAATGGGAACACCATCTAAAATAAGCATTGGCTGGTTGTTACCAGTCAATGAACGGATACCACGAAGAGTGATACGAGTATCACCAAACACCCCGTTGTTAACTGTCTGAACGTTCAGACCAGAAACTTTACCCGTCAAACCATTCTGGAGATTGATAACTTTTGCCTGTGTAAGTTCAGCAGCTTTTACTTTACTAACTGAATAACCCAGCTCTTTAGGCTGGCGGCTAACACCAAGAGCAGTAACTACTACCTCGGTTCCAGAAATCACGATTCTTTTCACTGCGATGGTAACGGCATCTCCCGCACCTACTGTAGTTTCTGTAGTTTCAAGGCCTGCACCGGATACAACCAGCACGTCACCTGTTTTAGCTACAATGCGGAATTGTCCATTGTTGTCTGCAGCCACACCTGTACGCGTTCCTTTAATTCTTACAGATGCTCCGGGCAAGATGTCGCCCTTCTCATCGGTCACATTCCCGGATATGGTCCGGTTTTGACCAAATGCTAATGCACAGAAAAACATTAGCATCGTTAGCACTGATGCAACTTTTCTCATGTTAACGTTAGTTTTTAAATTTAATCATTGATTTTCAGCGAGAAGCGTCCTTTAACCAGAGGCTAAGGCATTAATAGAGACACCTTAACCATGAATTTTGCTGCGCTAAAGTAAAGTTTTTTTTAACAAATCATCTTCACAAAATAAAAATTGATCGAGAGTAATCATATCACAAAAAATGCAAAAGCCGTCTATTGACGGCTTTTGCGCACATATATATAATAAGTGCTAGAACAGATCCCACCACAAGGCTGTTTCAACATCGTCGCCGCCTATCGCCGCAGCAGCCGCAGTATAGTTTGCGGTGTTGTAATTCTGTTCGTTAACAGGATAAGTAAACCGTAGTGGGATTTCACTTACCGCCCTGAAGGCCGGTGCCAAAAGTGGATAATCGAGCCGGCGCCATTCAATCCATGCATCCCAGCCCCGGTTGTACAATGCAATCCATTTTTGCTCCCCAATCTTTTGCCTGTAAGTACCGGTAGCCGTTGCATAGTTTACTGACGACTGTGCAAGATATGCCGTAGCTTCTGCAACAGTGCCACCCCAATATAGGATGGAAGCTGTGATAGCGTTTGCATAATGTTGTGAAGCTGTACCGCCGACCGAGAAACCCCTTTCTATAGCTTCTGCAAGAAAAAATTCCACCTCCGCGTAGTCGAGCAATACCCCCGGGAAATTCTGGGTTGTAATAGTTTCATCCGGCTTTGAAAATGTACTGTAATTACTGCTTCTACCAGGGTCACCACCAGAATATCCACCACTTGCATCCACGGTAAAATAATTATCCAGTCGTGGATCGTTCAACTCTTCGAGTGTATTTACAATAGTACTGGACGCTACAAAATCCTTTCTCCCACTTTGTACCAGGTCTTCCCATATTGGATTTGTATTAGGTGGGGCAGATAAAAAGCGGAATAATGCATTATCCTCATTTGAAGTGAACACGCCTGCAGCCACAGCTGACTCTACAACCGTTTTTGCTTTTGTAGCATTGGCATCTGCAATGGTCATTCCCATTTTCAGTTTCAAAGAATTGGCAAATTTTTCCCAGTGCAGCATATCGGGATGTGGATCGTTTGCGAGTGCACCATAAATGATATCTGCCGTACCAAAACCTTCTGCAGAAACGTCGATCATTGCTACTGCCGCCTCAAGCCTGCTTAACAAATCATCATAAATAGTAGCAGCGTCGTCGTATACCGGGTGTACGTTCGCGATTTCCAATGCTTCGGAATACGGAATATCGCCGAACGTCGTCAACAGGTAGTAATAAGTATACACCTGCAGTATTTCAATAATTGCGAGCTGGTTGTCGCGCACATGTTCATCAGTTACCTGGTCAGGTATAAGTGTCTTCGCTTCTTCAAGATCACGCAATACATCCCTGAACAATGCGGTCCATACACCCTGGGGTATGCTGCGTGTATTAAGATCATACCTGCTTTCATCCAGGTAAGTCGTTTCCTGCCAGTACTGTGTAATGAGCCGGAAAATATTCAGGTTTACGTTGGACGAACTGGTTGTGCGCGCCAGGTTTCGTTGCGCGTTTGTCAATAATGAATAGGCAGGAACTTCCCGCGGATTCTTCGGATCGTCGTTAAGGCTTGTAAGGTCCTTTTTACAGGAAGCAACAAGCAAGGCGACTGATGAGAGTGTTATAATTAACTTCTTCATAAGATTACTATTTAGAATCTGAGTTTAACATTAAATGAAAATGTACGTGTAGTAGGATACGCGCCGCTCTGGTATCCCTGCAGGTTGCCCGAGCTGATTGACTCTTCAGGATCTGCAAATGGCAGGTTTTTATGAATGATCCAAAGATTGCGGCCTATAAGTGACAGGTCTATTCCTTTGAAAGGCTTCAACCTGGCAACTGTTTGTTGCGGGAAGGAATAAGTCAATACAGCTTCACGCAATTTTACATAGCTCGCATCATAAATGAATCCTGCTGATGGAAGATTTACATAACCAAATGTTCCGTATTCATTTGCTATTCTTGAAGTATTTATTTTTCCATCTTCATATACGCCGGGCATAATTACACCA
Organism: uncultured Chitinophagaceae bacterium; assembly: GCA_965652975.1. Lineage (GTDB taxonomy): Bacteria > Bacteroidota > Bacteroidia > Chitinophagales > Chitinophagaceae > CADEDV01. The sequence continues at coordinate 2,996 of CBFGYO010000097.1, forward strand.
CCACCATCAGCCAGGTCGTCCCGTGAAGGATTACCAAGATCGTTTAGACCTGCTGTTTCGGGATACAGGCCCGTGGCAAGGCCATAATACCTGTCCAATGAAAAGAGATCACCACCCTGGCGTATATCTATTAGAAAACTCAGTGCAAGGTTTTTATATTTAAGTGTGTTGTTGATACCACCAATCCAGTCAGGATTTGGATTACCAATTACTTCATTGGAAGTGTTGGAAAACAGGTAGTATCCATCTGCATCTACTGTACGCTCTCCGTTTGTATACACAAAATTGGAACCACGGATTGTACCATATGGCTCACCAAGAGTTGCATTTAATGTTACGTCACCCTGGAATGTTGCAAGTACTAGGTTGTCCGAACCTTCAAATAGTTCTGTTACCTGGTTTCGGTTTCTCGTCCAGTTGAGGTTAATGGTCCAACTAAAATCTCGTGATTGCACAGGCGTACCAAATACGGAAAGTTCTACTCCTTTATTCTTAATGGTGCCGGCATTGAGCAGTTTTGCACTATGACCCGTAGCAGGGCTTACGCGCAACGGTAGTATCTGGTCGATTGTTTTTGCATTATAATAACTAACATCAAAGCCAAGCCGGTTTTTCATGAATGCCATCTCAAGACCTGCTTCGGCACTGGATGTTCGCTCGGGTTTTAAATCCGGGTTATTCTTTACATCCGGTATTGTTGTAGTAGGCTCAGAACCGAATGGAGGAAGAATATTGTATACGTCCAGTACGCTGTATAACGGCGCATCGTTACCTACCTGTGCATAGTTTAATCTCAGTTTGCCGTAAGTAAGCCAGTCGGTCCCCGTCATCAACCGGGAAAAAACAAATCCTGCGGACACGGATGGATAGTAGTAAACATTATTCCCCTCAGGCAACGTTGATGATTTATCGCGCCTGATTGTAGCATCGAGCGTCAGCATCTCTCTCCAACTAAACGTTGCACCTGCGAATATGCCATCAACTTCCCGCGTGCCATCAAACTCCCGTGGTGCCTGCAAAGAATTAGCGGAGTTGCTGAGTGCATATATGCGCGGCAAGGTAAGGCCACCATTGGTGACGGCGTCAATACTTTGAGACCGCTGCCTGCGTATATTCGCTCCAAGTAATGCTTTGAAGTTTACGTCGGTTGAAAGATCTTTATCTGCATTTAATAGGAGGTCGTAGTTTGTTTCCGAATAAGTACGGTTTACCCTACGGTAAGAAGAAATACCGATACTACCCACTGCCTGTCTTTCTTCCTGCAATTCGTCATAATTATCCAGGCCGATACGTCCCATCACATTCAACCAGTCAGTGATCTTATAGTTCAGGTTCACGTTTCCGAATATCCTGTTGCGTCGATCTGTTTCAAAATTTTCATGCCGGGTGAAGTAAGGATTATCCCAATATATAGGTACCAGGTTGTCGGGATCGGCCCAGTTCCATGTTATGTTTTCACGGTTACGGAAATATGCATCCTTTTGATCCTGCAGATCCACATTAGTCTGGAACCACTGGCGAAAATTCGTCATCAGGTTTTTATCATCATAGCCTGTTCCATATCTGCCCTTTCCATTTATATTGGAATAATTTACAGTCGCTCCTACTGTGAACTTGCTGGTTACATTATAAGTTGCGCCAAAGTTTACGAGATTTTTAATGACGGTACTATTGGGTAAATAACCTGCATCATCGTTACGGGTGTATCCTATTTTAAAGGTTCCTTTGTCAGATGAACCGTCAATAAAAACGCTTTGATTGGATGATACGGGTTTGCGGAAAAAACTTTCAGGCCCATTGCTTGCTGCTACCCATGGTTTAGCTTTTTGATAAAAAGGAGAGTTTGGATCAAATGCATCCCACTGGAAAACCATTTTACCCGGGTCAAAAGCTCCCCCATAAGAAGCATCTTCACTTACGGGCACTACAAGATCGTCGGTGCCATCGCCATCAACGTCCCTGTATAAAAAGTAACCGCTGGGATCTTCGTAATAGGGACCATAGCCACCACCATACTCCTGTTGGTATTTAACAAATGTCTTTTTATCTATGGCTCCAACGCTGATACCAGAATTGATTGTAATGCCCAACCCCCTGCGTGATTTTTTTGTTGTGATCAGGATCACACCATTCGTACCTCTTGATCCATACAACGCACTGGCCGCTGCACCTTTTAGTACAGTTACCGTTTCAATATCATCCGGGTTGATATCTGCTGCTGCATTTCCATAATCATACCCACCCCGGCCTGTGCGCTGATCTGCTGTATTGGTGTTGTCATTATTATAGGGTACTCCGTCTACCACGAAGAGCGCCTGGTTGTCGCCTACAAAAGATTTAGTACCTCTTAACACCACGTTGGTAGAGCCCCCAAGTGTATTCGTTTGCCGGATTTCCATGCCTGAAACTTTACCCGACATCGAACTCATAAAATTCGAGCTGCGTGTTTTCGTTACTTCGGAGCCTTCTACTGTTTGGGCAGAATAAGGTAACTGGTTACGTGTTCTGCGCAAACCTAAAGCGGTAACTACCACTTCGCGCAAATTGCCCTGCTGCTCGAGTGTAACGTTAACCGTATTGGAAGCGCCAACTTTAATTTCCTGTTCTGCAAAACTTGCTGAACTAATTAAAAGCGACTGCCCTTCCTGTACATCAATTTTAAAATTTCCATTAGCGTCTGCTGATACGCCGGTAGAAGTGCCCTTTACTGTAACTGTTGCAAATGGAACAGGTGCCCCTTTATTGTCTCGCACCTGCCCGGTAATAGAGCGGGTTTGGGCAAATGAGATAGCCCAACAGAGCATAAGCGCTGTGAATAGCGATGCAACTTTTCTCATGTGATTAAAATTTTAAGGTTTTAGATCTTGAACCGTCTAACCTCAAAAAGTGAATGGAGATGGCAGCAAAGTATTATCAACAACTTCTGAGTGAAGATTGCACAATGAGCTCTTATATACTTGTAATTAGTTCTCTACCTTAAGTACCGGAGGATGGGCTGGCCTTTGCTTTCAAAAGATTGCATTTTGTATGCAAATATTGGCAATACTGACTTTGTATTAATTGTCAGCACGCTAGTTCTGGTTTACAAATAAGACAACAACAAAATTATCGTCGCTGCGCGAAAAAAATATTTTTTTGAAAATAGTTTATACTACAAGTATCTACTTTTTTATAGAATAGCAGACCTGTATCCTTATGTCAGATTGAATACTACCGGCAGATTCGTTGTTGTTGCTACTGTATAAAGCTGCATCTCTCTGAATTGTTTGTGACCACTTTATCCAACATTCAATTTTCTTTTGCCAGTTATAATTGATTACCAGATAATAGCGGAAACCATTATTATAAAATGCAGGTAGGGAATAGCTGTATAGCACGTCATTTTCATAAGCATACATGCGTGTATCATAATCGTCTGATTCAAAAAATTGCAGGCGAAAGACGGCGGAGTAAGGTTTATTCACCGGTTGAAAATTAATATCCGTGAATATCAACCATCCCTCTTGTTTGGGTGAGTTTTTAATAAACCAGGCCAATTCTGCACGTGTACGAATGCTCAGTGATCGATTTATTTTACAGGAAAGATGATTTCGCAAGTTCTGTTTACGTGACGACAAAACGCTGTTAGTGGCTGTACCTGGAATATTCGCAGGCTTCTTTTCTGCACGATACCTTAAATACACTTCTACGTTTTTGTTTGGATTGTAATGGAATTGAAACAAAAATTCACTCCCCTGTGACGGTGCATCAGATAAGAGCTTTAACCAGGGAAATTTATAGAAATCAGCATAAGCGTCAAGCTTCAAAGCGGGCGAAAATCGTATCGTTATCCCTGCATATAAACCATGTTCATTGGAAGGAAGTGTGTTTTCTGTAAATGCATTGCCATATACAGACTGATATCGCATTGTAATAGCGCGATGTATAATAGAAAAATCAACCTGGGGATCCACACTCAACAGCAAACCATTGATACACGCCTTGGAAAACTTTTTATCGATGGCAGCTTCTCCAAAAAAATGGATATTTCGAAACGTGTAATTGTAGTTGATACTTACATTATTCCACGACCGACCCCGAATAGCAAACAGGTTATGCGGATCACTATTTTTATTCAATGGCAAAGAAAACTGGTAATAAACGGCATTTAATCCAATACTGCCGTGTACATCTTTCCATACAATATTACCACCTCCTGTTACCTGCGACACATTATTTCTTGTTTGTAATTCTTTTTGCGACCGGTGGAAACCCGAAGTGATAAAGGAAGTGATAATAGCAATACTATCGTTATCGATATTAGCACTCAGCTTTCGAAACGATCCAAACACGGTGCATGCCACCCTGCCCGTTGTGACCGTGATACCCCCACCACGATGAAAGGAAAATTCGCCGGCTGAGTTATATGGTTTTAATACGGGAGACTGGCGCTTGATAGCCATTACTCCTGAAGACTTTTTAAAAGCAAGACTTTGCCAATGAATCAGGCCCTGTCCCAAATTAACAGTGTAATCGCCAAGCACCAATGATTCAATCTTGCCAATTTTTTTCACAGAAAGATGAGCAGAATAAAAATCGAACCCCATTTTCTGTGCGCCGCTCAGGAATGATTCACCAGCATCCTTGTCTCCAACAATCCCATACTGCAGCAGATTTTTATAATTATACTTATATCGGAATAAAATGTGTTGTGGACTGCCTCCATACCTATTGTCTTCATTTGGATCTAAATACTCTGCAGATTTGTCGAGGGATTGTGAAACACGTAATAACAGAACATGTGCACCTCGCGAAAGCCTGGATGACAATTCCTCCCTTGCACTATTTTCGCTACCTAAAGTGATATAGGGAAGGATTTTTTTAATCATCGATATATCCAACCCGGGAACAGCCTGCAATTCATAAATGCTGGTAAGGTTCCCCAGTAATTTTCTGTATGATATAATACTTTCAATTTGCAGATCACTGAGCAACATCAATTGCCTTATTTCATCTGCATCAGCAGTATTCAGATCAATTGCATGTTTACTCAAATGATGAAGTGCCTGCATCCACGAATCATCTTCCGAAATCCCTTCTTCAACCTGCAGGTTCTCTAATAACTGCTCTGTTTCTACCTGTGCCTGCAAATGAAAAACGAATAATACTCCTACTAATATGTTTAAACCAAACTTCATTCTACGGGAACTTTTTCTAATGATCGCTCCTTTGATACAAATTGTAAGGATAGCTGGGGCGAAACTCCCAGTACGGGGTGATAAGATATAGCCATGTCGAGATGTAATGATCTACGGACAATGCCAGCTCCTGTCCAAATAGAACTGGTAGCAGTAGATACGCCGGCCTTAACGAACAATAAAGGATGCACGCGGTAGCGAATCCCAATTTTAGCATCGACCGGCCTGAATTCTTCCTTGATGATTTCAGCGCTTACAAATGCAATGGGTGATGCCTCATAGCCCATTCCAAGCTTATAAAGAGCTGGTAATCGTTCCTCCGATCCGGGCCCAAATTTAAAATTCCCCGGATTGAATATGGAAATGCCGGCATTCAATTTTTCAGTTACATGAAATACAACAGCCGCCTCTACACTTAATTCGGCAGCGCCGCCATAGCCTGTAATCTGAAAGCCGTGATAACTAAATTGAACACCGGCATCAACATATTGCCCAAGTCGACGGGCATAAGCGAGACCTGCCTGCGTTTGCTTACATTCGCTAAACCCCGCATACAGTATTTTCAAAGCAAACCTGCCCCGCGGGACAACAACCCCTAATAACGCTGCACAGGTATTTAGCTCATCCATTAAAAAACGACGTTCAGATACAAGTCCCGCACTACTACTTTTTAATTGCGCCAGGGATGCGGTGTTCGTTAAAATAGAAAATACATCGGCCTGGCTACTGCTATAAGCTTCCATTCCAGGGTACCCGGAAACAAACGGGTCGACAGGCGACTGAAGATGCGCCGTGAAACACACTATAATAAACATCGCCGCCATAAAAATCCTTTTCAACATACGTCATCGCCTTTCGCCGAAATTAGCCTCATGGTGGGGTGGGTTCCAAGTGTATATCAACAGCATTTCCGTGAAAAAACACCGGCATTTTACGTTTTGCCGGGATAAATATGTTAGGCTGCCAAATCTTACCTTCGCGCCATGCAAATTTTGGACGGTAAAGTAGCATCGCAGGCAATCAGGGACGAGTTGAAGATCGAGGTTGCCCAATTAGCTATCGAGGGTAAAAAAATCCCTCATCTCGCTGCCATTTTAGTTGGCAACAATGGTGCAAGTGAAACCTATGTAGCGGCAAAGGTGAAGGCATGCGAAGAGGTAGGGTTCCGGTCTACCCTGGTACGAATGGAAGCTGATAGTTCCGAAAACAGGTTGTTGGCTGAAATCGAGTCGCTTAATGAAGACCCCGATATAGACGGCATACTTGTACAACTTCCCTTACCAAAACACATTACGGAACAAAATGTGATCAACACAATCGACCCCGACAAGGATGTAGATGGCTTTCACCCGGTAAACGTTGGTAAAATGGTGCAGGGGATTCCAACCTACGTGCCCGCCACACCCCATGGAATTTTATTACTACTGCAACACTACAAGATTGCCACCAAAGGAAAACATGCGGTAGTTATAGGGCGAAGCAATATTGTCGGCCGGCCCATCAGTATATTATTGAGCGATAGTTCGCGGCACGGAAACTGTACAGTTACAATATGTCATTCTCAAACGAGGGACCTGGCATCTTTATGTTTGCAGGCAGATATCATTATCGCCGCTTTGGGCAGACCTGAATTTGTTACGGCAGATATGGTGAAAGAGGGAGCAATTGTTGTAGATGTGGGCATAACACGCGTGGAAGATAAAAGCAAAAAATCCGGTTTTAAATTGAAAGGCGATGTGCACTATGAATCAGTAGCTCCAAAATGCTCCTGGATTACACCAGTACCCGGCGGTGTGGGACCAATGACGATCGCCGCCTTGCTAAAGAGCACTTTCAGATCCTGCCAATTAAAAAATTAGGACAGGAATGATTAACGAACAACCAAATTCCACAGTATCTACAGCGGTACGTTTACCGGTGATGGAACATTTTTATACTTTGCAGGGAGAAGGATTTCACCAGGGAAGAGCTGCGTATTTCATAAGACTTGGCGGTTGTGATGTGGGATGTGTATGGTGTGATGTAAAAGATAGTTGGGATGCAGGAAAGCATCCATTGCATGATATACACGACCTTGTTGAGACCGTAAAAAAAACAGCGGCACAACTTGTAGTTATTACCGGGGGCGAACCGTTGATGCATGATCTGGGTCCGCTTACACGTCAATTGAAAGCTGCCGGTTTTGAAACCAATATTGAAACCTCGGGCGCCTATCCCTTAAGTGGAGAATGGAATTGGATATGCCTGTCGCCCAAAAAATTTAAAGCACCCCTGCCCTCGGTATTGCCGGCAGCGAATGAACTAAAGGTTGTAATTTTTAATAAATCAGATTTTGAATGGGCTGAAAAATATGCGGCCCTTGTTTCCCCCTCCTGCAGGCTTTACCTGCAACCTGAATGGGATAAATCGTCGCAGGTAATACCGTTGATAATAGACTATATCAAAGCGAATCCGAAATGGGAACTAAGTCTTCAGATACATAAGTTTATTAATGTGCCGTAAGGTTTCAGGCAAGGTAGCTGAACAAAGACCCCAGATAGCTTCAACTCTTTGCGCCTTTACTTTCTTGGCTAGCTTTGCGTGACAACCTTCACCACCTGATTCTCATCATATTGAGGGAATAAAATCCCGGAAAATTCGTTTATCTGCATATCAAATCGATACAAATGCGATCAATTGCTCTATTTATACTAATAACGTTTGCTATTACCCGTACCAGTGCTGTAACTGCGCAAACTTATGATCCATTAAACATGGATAAAAAGGCTGTGTCCCTGATCGCCGATGCCCGCATGAAAGCAGAAGATGGCAAATACCAGGAAGCAATAAGCCTGGCCAAAAAGGCGATTGAAAAACAACCTGGTTATCTCGAAGCCTGGTTGCTTCTTGCCTTCATTTATTCCAACAACAAAAATCACCAGCAAAGTATTGATGCCTACGATAAGGCGTTTGCGATTGATTCCATTTATGCATTTGAATATAAACTTCCCTATTCCATCAATCTCGCAGGCATGGGACAATTTGAAAAAGCGTTGCAATCTGTGAATAGCCTGCTGGCCGTGCCCAAACTAAATCCCAACATTCGCAGGGCAGCCGAATACAGGAAGCGTACCTATGAGTTCGCCATTAACCAGGCTCAGAACCATAACAAACAATATGTGTTTGCCCCAAAAAACATGGGAGCGAATGTCAACAGCGCTGAATCAGAATATTTCCCGTCCCTTACTATCGACAACCAGGAGCTCTTATTTACCAGGAAAGTAAATTTTACAAACGAAGACTTTTTTCACAGCACAAAAGATGCGCGCGATTGGGCAAAGTCGAAGCCATTGGCGGGTGATGTAAATACACCAATGAATGAAGGCGCCATGATCATTTCCCAGGATGGCGAATGGCTTGCATTTACCGCCTGCGATCGGCAGGACGGGTATGGTAGCTGCGACATTTATATTTCCTTTCGTACCAAAAATGGATGGGGTGAAGCAATCAATCTTGGCGATAAAATAAATACTGCACAGTGGGAATCACAACCCTGCCTTTCACCTGATAAAAGGGACCTGTATTTTACCAGTCGTCGCCCTGGCGGTTATGGCGGAAGTGATCTTTATGTATCACACCTGCAGCCGGATGGGATTTGGACCGAGCCCGAAAATCTTGGTCCAACCATCAATACCACAGGTGATGAGCAATGCCCGTTTATCCATGCCGACAACCAGACCCTATATTTTATATCGAACGGTCTTCCGGGATATGGTGAACACGATTTGTTTGTATCGCGCAAAGGACCGCGCGGCGTATGGACCAAGCCCGCTAACCTCGGCTATCCTATCAACACTATCAACCAGGAAGGCACTTTATTCATTGCGGCAGATGGAAAAACAGCATACTATTCGAGTGACCGGAGTGAAGGACTCGGCGGACTGGATATCTACAGTTTTGAATTAAGAGAAGATGTACGTCCCAATAAAACTCTATGGGTAAAAGGCCAGGTATTTGATAATAAAACTAAAAAGGGAATACCATCCACCGTAGAGTTGATCGACCTTGCCAGCAAAGAACCCGTATCCAAGGTGCAAACAGACGCACTAGGTCATTACCTGATTACCCTGCCACTTGGAAAAGATTATGCATTTCACGTAAATCGTAAAGGGTATCTTTTTTACTCTGATAATTTTTCATTGAGCCAAAAAGAACCTGATTCACTTCATGAAAAAAATATAGCATTGCAACCTTTGGAAACAAATGCCAGCATTGTTTTGAAAAATATATTTTTTGCTGTCAATAAATTCGACCTGCAACCGGAATCACAATCTGAACTGGATAAAGTGGTCAGCTTTCTTGCCGAAAACCCTTCGCTCCGAATTGAAATAAGCGGGCACACAGACAACCAGGGCAAACCCGCTGATAATCTTGTATTAAGTAATAATCGGTCGAAGGCTGTTGTAAACTATCTCATCACAAAAGGTGTAAACGCCCAACGTTTAACAGCAAAAGGTTACGGTGAAACCAAACCTGTAGCTAACAACGCCTCGGATGAAGGCCGTTCTCTCAACAGGAGAACTGAAATGCGAGTGATCGGTCAGTAATTTCACGCGAAAAATTGTAATTGCAACATGGGGCGGCTTGTCGATTACTTTATTTTAGTAACCGATGAGCCCGGAGTTGTTATACCAGATTGCCTTATCACTTGTACCAAACATTGGACCTGTGCAGGCAAAGATCCTCATCGAACATTATGGACGTGCGTCATCGGTTTTCAACGCCCGCACGGATGAGCTAAAACACCTTGAAGGTATCGGTGAGATAAGGGCGAAGTGTATAAAACACTTTTCGGCATTTGATATTGCGGAAAAAGAAATCCGGTTTATTGAAAAGTTTGGTATAAAACCACTATTTCTCACGGACCCCGAATATCCCCGGCGATTACTCAACTGCTATGATTCGCCATTACTACTTTTTTATAAAGGAAATGCCGACCTCAATTCGTCGCGGATAGTTGCCATCGTTGGTACGCGTCACAATAGCGATTATGGAAAACAGGCAGCGGAAAAACTCGTAAAAGAACTTGCCGATCTGGATGTGATGATCATAAGCGGACTCGCTTTTGGTATTGATGCTATCGCTCATAAAGCTGCACTTGCACATAATCTTGATACTATTGGCGTGCTTGCACATGGACTTGGCCAGGTGTATCCTTCCCAACATACAGGTCTTGCAAAAGAAATGACTAAAGCAGGTGGACTCCTTACGGAATTCAGGAGTAATACAAGTCCAGACAAACATAATTTTCCCACGCGCAACAGGATTGTTGCGGGTATGAGCGATGCCGTGGTGGTAATCGAAACACGAATAAAAGGAGGAAGTATCATTACAGCCGAACTTGCCAATGGATATAACCGTGATGTATTTGCAATACCCGGTAAAAACACAGATATAAAAAGTGCGGGATGTAATTTGCTCATTCGGGACAACAAATCCGTACTGTTGAGTGATACCTCTTTCCTGCTGCAAACAATGGGATGGCTTCCGCAAAAAAATAAGTCGAAGAAACAACGGGAACTTTTTTCAGACCTGTCGGATAATGAAAGAATCGTTCTAAACATCCTGGCACAGAAAGACACAGTGCATATCGACGAAATATGTTTTAAGGCGCGGATCAATACAAGCCTGGTAGCGGCCGCTATTCTGAACCTTGAACTTCAAAACATAATATCAGCTTTACCAGGAAAAATGTATTGCCTTCAATAGTCGGAATACTGCCTATTATTCCCGAAATTTGGAGATTGGAGTCCGGAAGCTGTTTATGAGATATCTTATATATTTATTCGTGCTCGTTTTAATGCTGCCAGTCATTTCGGCTGCGCAAGACTGTACTACCCTTGGTCAAAATCCCTCCTCGGCATTTCCGGTTTGTGGCACAAATACTTTCTCGCAAAATTCTGTACCCCTTTGTGGCACCAGGGCAATACCTGTAGCCTGCAATGATGGCGCTGTTTACCGCGATAAAAATCCTTTTTGGTATAAATTTACCTGCTATGCTGCCGGCACGCTTGGTTTTACAATCACGCCTACTGTACTGGGTGATGATTATGACTGGCAATTGTTTGACGTAACCGGCAGAAACCCCGATGACGTGTATACCGATCCTTCCCTGTTCGTCGGTGCCAACTGGTCGTTTATGTCCGGTCTTACTGGAGCATCGGCTGCAGGCACTACCATACTTGGCTGCTCAGCAAATCCTCAAACTTTCAGCCAGATGCCCGTATTGATTGTAGGGCACGAGTATCTATTACTTATTAGCCATTTTACAAATACCCAGTCGGGCTACCAGCTAAGTTTTGGAGGCGGTACTGCCAACATCACAGACCTCAATGCACCTCTAATACTAAGCGCCAATGCCAACTGCGACGGGACAAAAATTGGAGTGCGTTTCAGTAAGCCTTTAAAATGTAATAGCCTTGCCTTGAATGGCAGCGACTTCACCATATCTCCTGCAGGTAGCGTTATTTCCGCTGCCGGAAATAGTTGTAATAGCGAATTCAATTTTGATTCGGTAACATTAACACTCGCGGGTCCGCTTTTACCAGGTAATTATAATGTAGTAATGGCTACGGGTAGTGATGGCAATTCATTATTGGACAATTGTGATCTACGCGTTGCGGTGGGCACTTCAGTTCCATTTACCATACAGCCAGTACCACCTTTACCGATGGGTACCGTAAATCCAGTGAGTTGCTCACCTTCCGCAATTACATTACAGTTTACCAATCCAATTAAATGCAATACGATTGCCGCCAACGGGAGCGACTTCACGATTACTGGTCCCTCCACAGTGCAGGTAACGGGGGCCGCCGGCGCGTGCAATGCGAATGGTGAAACAAATACCATCACACTTCAATTGTCAGCACCAATAGCCACTGAAGGCAATTACCAGGTAGCAATAAAAAATGGATTGGATGGTAATACCATTGCAGGTGATTGCAACAGGCAGGTGACTGTTGGAGAAACAGCACAGTTTACAATCCCGGTTTCAATGCCGTCCCAGCTTAGTGGTATCGCAGAAATTAAATGTGCACCAACAGTAATTCGTATCGGGTTGACAGCACCTGTGCTATGCAGTACGATCGCCAGCAATGGCAGCGACTTTGTAATTACCGGACCGGCGCCCGTAACCATATCTGGCGCTACGGGACGTTGTACCAATGGTGTTGCAGACAGTATTGACATACAACTGGCCAGTCCGATTGTAAAAGCCGGAAATTATCAGCGAATCAGCATGGTCGTTCCTTTCGAGTATTTACGTTGCCCGGT
>CBFGYO010000098.1:0-15458 GCA_965652975.1 uncultured Chitinophagaceae bacterium
ATGGTGGCCCGGGCTGGTAGGTGAAGGCAAGTACTTTGATCCGGCAAAATACTTTCGCGAATGCCTGTTCAAAATCCGCTTTGATATCGTCGATATGTTCGATACCTGCACTTATACGCACCAGGTTTGGCAATACTCCTGAAGCAAGCCTTTCCTGATCGGATAGCTGTTCATGCGTTGTAGAAGCCGGGTGGATTGCCAATGTCTTGGCATCTCCAACATTAGCCAGGTGACTGATAAGTTTAAGCGAATCGATGAACTTGCGACCATTTTCGATACCGCCCTTGATACCGAATTGTAATACTCCGCCAAATCCATTGGTCAGGTATTTTTTTGCGAGGTCGTGGTAGGGGCTGCTCTTTAAGCCAGGGTACCATACAAATTCGACCTGTTCATGCTCTTCCAGCCATTGAGACAGAGCAAGTGCGTTGTCTACCTGGCGTTGTACACGGAGGCTGAGCGTTTCAAGGCCCTGGAGGTTAAGGAATGAATTGAAGGGGCTTTGTGATGAACCATAATCCCTGAGCCCTTCTACGCGTGCTCGAATGATGAACGCGATATTAGGAAGACCAAGTGGGTTGTTGTCGCCAAATACTTCCCAGAATTTTAATCCATGATAACCTTCACTGGGCTCAATGAACTGTGGAAATTTACCGTTGCCCCAATTGTAATTACCACCGTCGACTATTACTCCGCCGATTGATGTACCATGTCCATTGATCCACTTTGTGGTGGAGTTTACAACTACGTTGGCGCCCCATTCGAGTGGTTTAAACAGGTATCCGCCTGCACCGAAAGTATTGTCCACTATTAATGGCAGATCGTATTCTTTTGCGAGTGCCACAAACTTTTCGAAATCGGGAATATTAAGACGTGGGTTGCCGATTGTTTCCAGGTAAATGGCTTTTGTATTTTTATCGATATGCGGTACAAAGCTGTCAACATTATCACCATCAGCAAAACGGACATCTACACCCAGGCGTTTAAATGATACTTTGAACTGGTTGTATGTACCACCGTATAAATAGGATGTGGAAATGAAATTATCTCCTGCCTGTAGAATATTATTTAAAGCAAGGAATTGAGCTGCCTGTCCCGAGCCGGTTGCCAGTGCTGCCACTCCGCCTTCCAGCGCTGCTATGCGTTGTTCAAATACGTCGGTGGTAGGATTCATAATGCGTGTGTATATATTTCCGAATTGCTTTAATCCAAACAGGTTGGCGGCATGTTCGGTGTTGTCGAAGGCGTACGAAGTGGTTTGATAGATGGGAACAGCTCTTGACTTGGTAGTGGGGTCAATCTGTTGACCTGCATGTAGCTGCAAGGTTTCAAAACGATAGTTACTCATAATACAAGGTTTTTTTAAAAATTAAAGAACAAATCAAATTGGTGAAGTTTCTACTGGCAGGCAATAACCTAAAGTGGGTAGGAAGAGTACGCTTAACGCATAATACAACAACAGCAACAACAATATTCATGTTGTGTGATGGGGGAGTGGTCCATGCTGTTTATTGAGCTGTGCATAATTACTCTATAAATGTAGTCGACTAAGGCGATTACTGCCAAATTTATTTTTTCAAAGAAATGTTAAGGCTGCAATTTGCGATATCCTGGGCCGCTTTATTTTACTTCTTTTCCAAATTGATTTTAAGTTGCGATAACTGTTTGTTACAGAATGCCTGCGCCGTTCCCCCCTTTTCCTAATGGTAATGGCCTGGGGTTTATTGGTGTGTCCGGTCTGGCGTTTGGGCGCAGTGCATCCTGTGGGTTTCTCGCATTGTTTTTAATTTTTGTAACGGTTAATAATGTACTTACCAGGAGAGGTACCAGGGGCAATAAAAAAGCTCACCTGGTAAATCAGATGAGCTTTAAATATGTTGTTGTCCAATATTTCGAGCTGGGGATCTGACTTATCTGTCCCCTTACGGGGCTGGAATTGGCACCTTTCCCCGGTAATTAAACCGGGATAGGTTGTCAAGGCATCGCAGGGCCATTACCCTCAGCCTTTCTTGATAAGTATCCCGGCTATGTCATGCCGGGGTGCAAAGAACTGCTGCAAAGAAATAACAGGATGGGATAATTTCCAAATTAAGTTTGTTTAACAGGAGAGGGTAGGGGAAAAGTTAACAGTGTTGGTGGCGTGTTTTTACTAATAACGTTTGTTCGAGTGGAATTAAGTTGGCTATGTTCAATTAATCTCACTGAAAATCAAATTAACCTACGATTATAGGTTTTTGCACCAGGTAATAAGATTAATGCTGTTGTGCATGTATACCTAACAGTTAGTTCGATAAATTTTGACAGGATGCAATGTGCAGAAGTTTAAAGTATAGAAAGTCTGTTGTCGAAAATTACAATTTGTATCAGCATCCCTGCTTTATGTCATTGCTACCAGAGCTGGGGGTTGTTTTTTCAAAGGAGGGTAGGTATAAACGTATAACAATAATGCTTAGATTTTGAGCTATTACTTCACATGAATGTACTCTGTTATAAAAATCTTGAAACCGGTTAGCTTATTACTGCGTGTCAAGTTTGGGATGGTGAGAGCATGATTTAAAAATTATGCTATCAATTTGGTGAAGGTCAATAAATGGAATTATGATGGGTAGTATTGGAGCAAATTTAATGTTCCCGAGTGCAGGTAATTTCGAATGAACGTTATTGCCTTGGATTCTTATATCCTCCTGGTCAAATCTCTCCTACAATTTTCATAAAAACGCCCACCACTTCCCACCGAGTGGGCCCTCCCCATGTTTGCCCTCCCCCGACCACCACCTGCCGAAATCAGATGCTAAATAATATCTTTCCCTTTAGGCCCTTATTGAAGTGCCTTAGTTATAACACCAGGTATCATCTCCCAAAATAGATATGGCTAATCTCGTCTTATCGAATCATACGACTATGATTCATTCATGATGTACATCAAAGCAAATATCACTTTTCATGGATACCAAACCAAGAGAAAAAAACATTAAATAATTAGAAAAAACACCAGGACAAAATCGAGGCATTAACAGGTCCCGAGGTATCAATAGTTTCCCTGACTCTATTCCTTCTCCATTCAAACCAACCTCTCACCACTTCCCACCGAGTGGGCCCTCCCCGTGTTTGCCCTCCCCCACCACCACCGGCCGAAATCAGATGCTAAATAATATCTTTCCCCGTAGGCCCATATCTAAATGCCTATGACTATAACACCAGGTATAATCCCAAAAAGCTAACTAATCCCTCCTTATCGAATCATACGACTATGATTCATTCACGATGTACATCACAGCAAATATCACTTTTCAGGGATACCAAACCAAGAGAAAAAAACATTAAATAATTAGAAAAAACACCAGGACAAAATCGAGGCATTAACAGGTCCCGAGGTATCAATAGTTTCCCTGACTCTATTCCTTCTCCATTCAAACCAACCTCTCACCACTTCCCACCGAGTGGGCCCTCCCCGTGTTTGCCCTCCCCCACCACCACCGGCCGAAATCAGATGCTAAATAATATCTTTCCTTGTAAGCACCTTACTGAGTGCCTACAATATACTACAGATGCCATCCCACACAGTGGCTTGCCTAATCTCTCCTTATCGAATCATACGACTATGATTCTTTCACGACGTACATCCCAGCAAATATCACTTTCCCGGAAAGCTAAACCAAGAGGAAAAAACATTAAATAATTAGAAAAAACCAGCACAAAAAAATAGAGGCAACAACTGTTGCCTCTATCATAACCCTTGAAATGTATATAAACGTTACTGATTTACAGGAACCGTAGCTGCAGTTTCTACCACAATCTTTGTACCTGTATATGTCCAGGGTTTAACTTTCTTGGTTTTTACTTTAGTCTTGGATCCTTTAGTTTTTGTTTTCACTTCATCCACCACTACCGCTTGTTCAGTAGCCGCAGTTGAAAATACAGAAAGCGGATCTTCAGTATTATAAGGAGTACCAATATTAATATTCATAGTGTTTGCATCCTTATCATAAACCAATGTACCTTCTGGAACATCCTTGCCATCTTCTGTTTTCTGAGCAGGAATTTTGTAAGTAGAAGGTGATTTACGAAGCATAGCTTTTACTTTACCCTGTGGCAAACCTTCAATCCAAACGATACCTTTATTTTGCTCATCCAAAGTAACTTTTACAGAAGGAGCATCTGTCGTATTCACTGTAGTTTCATACTGTCCCAATACAGGATAGATCTGCTCTACGGTCATCGGTGTACGAGCAGGAATCATTTTATCCTTGTACTTCGCATTGATAGAATCAACGGTTGGATTTTTCTTATAGTCCCAGGTGGTTGACGGAGTGGTTGTTGGAGGCGTTGTTGTGGGTTGTGTCGGTTCCTGTGCAGTTGCAGAGAGGAACATCATGGATAAGGCAAATGAACCCACGATTCCTATGGTCTTTTTCATACGTAATATTTTTTGTTTGAAATGAATGGTTTCGCACCTCATTTTCGAAATACTGTGCCAAAAGCAGCTATTGTGGATAACTCTGGAAAAAGGATGATAAAAAAATGTGATGTAAAACACCAGATTTCCGCTAAATACAACCAACACTCGCTAAAGAGTTCTTTTTTCGTCAGTTACGATAGTACTTATCCTTCCCCGGGCACGTAAAAAACTAGACTGAGAGGATCAGTCCCGCAATTTTTATCTTTTAGCCTGCCTGCCAGCAGGCAGATTTTTATCTAAAGTAAGCGCCACCTGCGATGCAGTATCTTCGCAAACAATTTATGGAACAGGACAACAATAATATCATCGACGAGCAGGATTCAATAGACGTATTTGGAGCCCGTGTACACAACCTTAAGAATATCGACATCCGGATTCCGAAAAACAAACTGGTAGTCATCACCGGCATAAGCGGAAGCGGTAAATCATCGCTTGCATTCGATACCATCTATTCCGAAGGCCAACGCCGCTATATGGAAACATTCGGCGCATACGCCAGGCAGTTTATTGGCGATATGGAACGCCCTGATGTAGATAAAATAACAGGACTATCGCCGGTAATCTCCATCGAACAAAAAACTACTAATAAAAACCCACGATCTACAGTAGGTACCATTACGGAAGTGTACGACTTTCTCCGCCTGTTATACGCCCGTATCGGTGAAGCCTATTCTTACAATACCGGTAAGAAAATGGTGAAGTGGAGCGAAGAAGAAATAGTTGAAAATATTTTCACCCGGTATCATGGACGTAAGATTAGTTTACTTGCGCCCTTGGTTCGCGGCAGAAAAGGACATTACCGCGAATTGTTTGAAGACATTCGCAAAAAAGGGTTTTTAAAAGTAAGAGTAGATGGCGAAGTAAAAGACCTTGTTGCAAAAATGCAGGTAGATCGCTATAAGATCCACGATATCGAACTGGTAGTAGATCGGTTGCAGGTTACGGATGAATTTAAATCAAGGCTCAGCCAAAGCGTACAACAAACGCTGAAAACAGGGAAGGACCTAATGTTTCTGTTGGTGGAAGCGCCTGTTGCAGTAAAGGAAAAACCATCGCGTGCGACGAAATCAAATAATAGCTCAACAGGTGAAGAGCTTGTGCAGTATTCGAAACAATTGATGTGCGAAGACACAGGCATCAGCTATGAAGAACCATCGCCAAACTCTTTTTCTTTCAACTCTCCTTACGGCGCTTGCCCCGTTTGCCGCGGACTGGGAACAATGTTTCATGTAAACATGGAATCTGTAATTCCCGATCCCGGTCTAAGCATCAGCGAAGGGGGTATCGACCCGTTGGGTGAAGAACGGGATGCGTATGTATTCCGCCAGGTGCAGGAGATTGCCAAAAAGAATAAGATCTCCCTGAAAACACCTGTAAAAGATATTCCGAAGAAATCACTGAACCTATTACTATATGGCAACGAAGAAGGAATTGAAATCGAAATTGATTTTGAAAATATAAAATTTGATCCGCAGGCTCCATATGAAGGCATCGTAAACATGTTGCGCAGATGGTTCAATAATGGTTATAGTGAAGGATTGCGCGATTGGGCCGAAAGTTATATGCAGTTGAGGCCATGCGACGCTTGCGGTGGTGCCAGGCTAAAAAAGGAAAGTCTTTGGTTTAAGATCGCCGGTCGCAATATTTCCGACTTGAGCGAAATGAACCTGGATAACCTTTATGCATGGTTCGATGGCCTCGAGTTACGGATAGATAACAAACAACGAACTATTTCGAAAGATGTATTAAAGGAAATACGTGAAAGGCTGCAATTTTTGCTAAACGTTGGCCTCACTTACCTCACACTCAATCGAACATCAAAATCATTAAGTGGCGGCGAATCTCAAAGAATTCGACTGGCTACGCAAATTGGTTCGCAACTGCAGGGTATTACCTATATCCTTGACGAACCATCGATAGGCTTACATCAGCGGGACAATCACCGGCTGATCGACGCACTGAAAAATCTGCGTGATATTGGAAATAGTGTGTTGGTTGTGGAGCACGACAAGGATATCATGCTTGCAGCAGATCACCTCATAGATATTGGTCCAAAGGCGGGCTTTCACGGTGGCAGGATCGTAGCGCAGGGGAATCCAGCACATTTATTGGAACTCGACACACTTACTTCGGGTTACCTCAACGGGCGTCATCGTATCGGAGTTCCAAAAGAAAGAAGACAAGGCAATGGAAAATTCCTGGAATTAAAAGGAGCAAAAGGCAACAACCTGCAGGAAGTAAGTACACGGTTCCCTCTAGGGAAATTTATCGTGGTAACGGGTGTAAGCGGTAGCGGGAAGTCAACGTTGATCAATGAAACGCTGTATCCCATATTGTCAAAGCATGCTTATGGCTCGAAAATGTTGCCGCTGGATTATAAGTCCGTAAAGGGATTGGAACAAATTGATAAAGTGATTGAGATCGATCAGTCGCCGATTGGAAGAACTCCACGCAGCAATCCCGCAACTTACTGTGGATTCTTTACAGATATCCGCACTCTTTTTGCTTCCATACCTGAAGCCAAAATACGAGGGTACAACGCGGGCCGTTTTTCATTTAATGTAAAAAGTGGCCGCTGTGATGTGTGCGAAGGTGGCGGTATGCGGGTGATAGAAATGAATTTTTTGCCGGACGTATATGTGCATTGTGAAAAATGTAATGGCAAACGTTATAATAGAGAAACCCTTGAGATCCGGTACAAAGGCAAGTCAATTGCAGATGTACTTGATATGACAGTGGAAGACGCCGTTGAATTTTTCCAGGCAGTGCCCTACATCTACCGTAAAATTAAAGTGCTGGAAGAAGTTGGCCTCGGTTATATTACCCTCGGACAATCAGCAGTGACATTAAGTGGCGGCGAAGCGCAACGTGTAAAGTTGTCAACCGAACTTTCAAAGCGTGATACCGGCAAAACGTTTTATATTCTCGACGAACCTACTACCGGCCTCCATTTTGAAGACATTCATCATCTCCTGGAAGTATTGAACAAACTGGTAGACCGTGGCAACACGGTACTTGTAATTGAACATAACATGGATGTAATCAAAGTGGCGGATCATATTATCGATCTCGGACCGGAGGGTGGGGATGGAGGAGGAAAGATATTATTTGAAGGAACGCCTGAAGAGCTAGTTAAGAATAAAGAAAGTTATACGGCAGAATACCTGCAGCTAGAACTCAATTCAGGTAAAAACCTGCCTGCAGGCCTTGCTTCGTCGTAGCTGCGCGAAGGCACAGCAGTTAGGCTAAAATATAAAAGATAAAAGTTGTTTCAGTTCGGATTTTTCGAATTAAAACAACTTTTATCTTTTATATTTTTATCGAAATGTATATTAGTAATACAACATGGTTGAGCTCCAGAACATTCTTAAAATGATATAACTGATCAGCCAGTAAATGATCATGAGAACCACGATAATAACGATCAGGTAGATCGGGGCTTTATCAACCGGTGTTTTTTTCAAAACAGGCAATCCCAGGTATAGGAGATAGATGGAGTAGATTCCCCCGGCGAGGGAACCCAACCAGCCAATAACAGGTATGATATTTAAAAGCGCGCCTACATATGCTGGTGTAGCAGCATACACAACTAACTGGATCGATTTGGCAAGATTTTTTTCCGACGAAAAGGAGGGAGCCAGCGCGTCGGTTACAATTGCGGACACATACACGGAGATTATCAACTGCAGAAAAGCGATCACGGCATAAATAAGCCCGGCCTTCACTCCAATACCACCATGAAAAAGAAATGCATAACCTATAAACGAAGCTAGCGCCGCTGCAGCGGCAAGGGGGAGGAGATAGGACATAATCAGCGGCATACCGCTCAGTGTTTCTCCGTTAATGACCTGCCATTCTTCTTTTGGTTTGGTCAAAATGTTTTTGACCCTTTCAATTAAGTTCATGTCAGTTGATTTTGGTTTTGCCTACTCGTAAGGCTTTTCGGCATACGCCCCTGCATTCATCAATTCACAGGACTATTATCCTAAAGTATAATACTTTTTAGAAAAAAATAACGGTTGTGGATAGTATTTATGAACCCGTTAGTAACAGGACCTGCGACGGACGATTGTAAATAAGTGGTAGAAGAAGTGTGGTTCGGTTCCCGCAGGCAGTAGCAGGAAGTGATTGTAAAAATCTTTTCTGGGTCCAGCTATACTGGTTTTTCACCCGGATACCGGATTAGAACAATTTCCCTGCCCTGCGGGGTCTTAGTTATGGCATGTAAAAAGAACTCAGATTGATTAAAATATCACCTGCCGCTGCAGGCAGTCAACAGGTGATTTGTTTTAAAGTACTCAAGGTTTACTTATGTTATCACTGCCATTAGCAGTGTAATCAGCCTGGGATAAAAATTCCAATAAGCTAAGCAGAAGGTGTTTAATAAAATAAATACTAAATGAGAGTACCAATAGAGAACGGATCAGGTTTGTCAACCAGGGTATCAGATTCTATTAAGCCCTCTGCCGCTTATCGGATGCGTTTAAAAGAACTTTACTTTATTACCGTATCTCGAAATTGCCATTCGCCGATTCTTCATCACCGGCAAATGCTCTGTAGATATATTTACCACGAGCAAGCCCGCTGATACGGATATGATCTTTTTCTTTCAGTTTAAAATGTTGGATGATTGTGCCATTGAGATCGAAAACAAAGAAGTCCAATTCTTTTTCTTCATTGTTTTTTGCAATAACGTGCATGGTCCTTTTCACTACGTCGGGATATATTTTCAGCACATCATTGTTACGTGAGGAAACAGCGCTGCTATTTTTTTGTTTTTTGACAGGTTCCTCTTCTTCATGGTTTCTGCCTGTTGCTTCCTTGCGGGTAGCTGCAGGTGTCTTTGCCATCATCGGATGACCCATCAAAAGCCCGGCACTCATACCGAGGGCTATCAATGCATTAGTTCTGAATAATACAGGTTTCTGTTTCATAAGGGTTCGGATTATACGGTGAACGGATCAATAGAATACCGGGCAACGCAACTGGCGCTTGGCCCTGCTATTGGGCGAATCAGACCCACCAATCCTCCAGCCCAGGCGCAGCATGCCTGAAAAGTATGCATCCAGGTCTTTAGGGTCGCCACGTTGTTGGTTGATATAAGGACGGTTTACAGAAGGATTAAGAAATTGTTCCCTGTACATCAACTGGCGCGCGTGGGCTGCCTGCTGTGGATCCAGGTAAGCTGTAAACAAAGCCGGGTCGATATAAGTAGTACTTACATCATCAATATAATCGGTAAATGTTTTGCGGTGAAGTATCTCCAAACCGATGTACATGTTTTCTTTGTTGTAATACTTGAAACCAAAGCCCATCGGTATTTCTTTTTGCCAAAGAGTATATTCCTTACGGTCGGGATATTGCGACATGCCCTGTCCTTCCAAACGCAGCGGTTGCAAGGCCACCCATTCAGTAGTACCGTTAGAATTAATGTATTCAGCCTTAGGATTCATGTGGAACATACCAAAGCCGATTACACCATACGGACGAAATTTATGAAAGAGACCATCATATCCTTCAAAGAATACTGTAGGATAGATCTCGAGGGCACCGTAGACTTCAAACAGGTTGGTCTTGAAACCAAGGTTTCTTTTCTTCCTTTCGAACTCATCTTTACCATTTGTTTTGATGGCGCTATCATGAGCTTCCAGTACACCGATGTTGAGAGCAGCCCTGAGGCCGATCCATTCCGCGGGGTAATAGTTAAGGAAAAGTCCCTTCATTAATTTTGTATAGGGAAAGTTTACGTCTTTCACAAAATCCCGACCGATACCGGCAGTACCGCCAAGATCGCCCAGGAAAAAGGATGGGCCAAGGCCAAGGCCAATTTCGTATTTACCATCAGCAGCGCTTATTGATTGTGCGCGGGATGTAAGGGTGCATAGTGTGAATAGACAAATCAGTACAAAGCATCGTACTGGTGAAAGTACATGTGTTCTCATAGTATTGGATTTCTGGTTTTTTCTACTATTGGATTTTCAATACCGAAAGTAGAAAAAGAAAAATCAAATCAAAATGATGAACGAGTGTTTTTTTTATTGTGCGCCTATACGGAGTTTTTCTACTTGGGGTATCTACGCGCTAGCGTCGTATCATTTCAATGTGTTCGATACCATCTTCAAGATAAACCTCACTTGTTTGTTCAAAACCGAGTGAGGTGTAGAAAGATTTAAGATATAACTGCGCACCGATCTTTATTGGAGATAAACCAAACAGCTTTTTCGTTTCTTCAATACTTTTTTCCATCAATAACCGTCCCGTACCATCGCCACGTGCCGACTGCGCAACAACCACGCGACCAATCGACGGCATCCCGTTGGTTTTAGCAGGTGGTACCAGCCTCGTATAGGCGACTAATTCCGTTTCCCTGAAACCCAATAAATGAAAACTTTCCTGGTCCTTATTATCCATGTCCTGGAATACACATTCCTGCTCTACAACAAATACCTCACTGCGCAAGCGAAGTACAGCATACAATTCATCAACCGTAAGGGAGCTAAAATCTCTTAAAATCCAGTTCATAAGATTGGAGGGCAACAAAGGTGTTTTGGAAAGTGAAATAACTTTTATCTTTTAGTCTTTATCTTTTATCTAGTATCCATACTTCTCCTTCCACAAACTCCTCAAAAATTTCCTCAATTCTTCTTCCCGCGCATTTCTTCCTGGTTCGTAAAATTTTGTTCCTGCCAGTTGTTCAGGCAGGTATTCTTGCGCGGAAAAATTATTCTCATAGCTGTGAGAATACTCATAGTTTTTACCATAACCCAGGTTCTTCATCAGTTTGGTAGGAGCATTACGAATATGCAACGGTACCGGCAGATCACCTTTTTGCTTAACCGCTGCGATTGCGGCACCAATTGCTTCCACCGCTGCATTGCTTTTAGGTGACGCAGCGAGATAAGTAGCACATTGCGATAAGATGATATTAGCCTCGGGGTAACCGATCTTATTAACCGCATCAAAAGTAGCATTAGCCATTACAAGCGCGGTAGGATTTGCATTGCCAATATCTTCACTGGCCAGGATCACCATGCGCCGGGCTATGAATTTTACATCTTCACCACCTTCAATCATACGTGCCAGCCAGTATACGGCAGCATTGGGATCGCTGCCGCGTACGGATTTTATGAATGCGGATATAATATCATAGTGCTGTTCGCCTGACTTATCATATATGGCAATCCTTTTCTGCGCAACCTTCATTACAAGATCATCGGTCAATTCAAGTCCTGATTTTTTACCGGCTGTATCCGCTACAAGGTCAAGCAGGTTCAGCAACTTCCTGGCGTCGCCACCGGAGATATTAATAAGAGCTGCTGTTTCCTTAAGAATGATGTTCTTTGTTTTCAGCAATTCATCTTTTTCAATAGCCGTATGTAGTAATTGAATTAGATCCTGTTCGTCCAACGGCTTTAACACATATACCTGGCATCGGCTCAGCAAGGCGCTGTTGACCTCAAAAGATGGGTTTTCTGTCGTGGCGCCAATAAGTGTAATGATACCTTTTTCCACCGCACCTAATAAAGCATCCTGTTGTCCTTTATTGAAACGGTGGATCTCGTCGATAAATAGGATAGAGCCGGTTTGTGTTTTTGCCGTTTCAATTACTTCGCGTACATCTTTTACTCCCGAACTGATAGCGCTGAGCATAAAAAATGGAGCCTGCAAGGTATTGGCGATAATATGTGCAATTGTCGTTTTCCCTGTACCCGGTGGGCCCCATAAAATCATGGAGGGGATATGCCCGTTTTCAATCGCGGTGCGTAATATGCTGCCCTTACCTGTCAGGTGCTGCTGTCCGGCCAGCTCATCCAATGTCTGGGGGCGAATTCGTTCTGCGAGCGGGATATTCTTATTCACTTTTCAAAGTAACGAAAAAGTGGCTTCACGCGGTCTGATCCTCTGGCTCTCAATTTGAGCTATGAGCTGCGATCCTCAAGCTGCGAGCTGGGCAAGTTTTTGTGTCCTCCGCTAGTTTACGTGAGTAGACAGGAAGGCGACAATTTTATTGAATGAATCGGTGAGATTATTGCCATACCAGCCATGCCCTTCATTTGGATATAAAACATATTGGGCAGCCACACCTTTTGAAACAAGCATATCTTTTAATGCGACAGATTGCGCCTGAGGTACCAACGGGTCAAGGCCTCCCTGTAAGATGATTGTTGGTGGTGATGTTGCCGTCACAAAATTGATAGGACTCGATTCAAAATATAATGTGGGATTAAGGGTAGGTGTGGTTCCCACCAGCACAGCAATAAGCGACGGTGAAATTTGCGAAATAGCGGGACTATGATATAATGCTACCATATCAGCCGGACCAAAAAAATCTACAATGGCCTTTACCTTAACAGGACTATCATACTTATAACCCTGCAACAAAGCGAGGTGAGCGCCTGCACTTACGCCGAGCAACACGAATTTGTCTGAAATTTTGAATTCATTCCGCTGGCTGTGAATATATTCTATGGCCGCTTTGATGTCTAGTTCCTGCGTTGGAAATACATTCTTACCATTTGCAGACAAACGGTAATTGACATTGAAAATGGCGTAATCCGGCATTCGTTTCTTAAGGCTGTCGACATATACCGTTAAATCACCTTTATCACCAGAATTCCATGCACCGCCGTGTATAAGCACGATCACTTTTGTCTGGGTCGTTGTTCTGTTTGCAGGCAGGTATATATCCATCTTTTGCAAAGGCTCTGTACCATACGGCTGATTAAGTCGGGTTAGGGCTACATCCGAAGGCGGATCGTGTGCAGGTTTATCACATGCGGAAAAGAAGGACAGTAACAACAACGACAAAAACCTCATGACACCCTGATTTGGGTAACAATTTACAAAAAAGAAGGAGTATAATGGCTGGTTATAGTAGTTTACACGGGAGTTTAGTAAATTAAAGTTTTTATTAAGATAAAGGGATTCGCTTTGAAAGTATTCTTTTTAATGATAAGCATGTTGCAGTTGTACTGTCATGCACAATCTATTACTGCTGAGCATAATTATGCCCGTAATTCGCCCGGTATTGTAATGGTGCAGGCAGTATTTTCGGCTACAGTATATGTAAACAGGTTGGAAATAAATGAGCGCAGGTTCGACAAGCTCGTAGATTCTGTAAAACGCCTGGATACCACCGGTACCCTGCTATCGCCCAGTCAAAAGCTTGATATCGTAGTACAGGCCTTATATAAATCACCTTTTCGTTTTTTTTCAGCAAGCGATGAATATTTCCGTCAGGCCCACCGGGTACTATCATCTGGTACCGGCTTCCTGGTTACGGATGATGGATACCTTGTAACCAATTGCCATATCATTGATCGTGATAGCGCGTTTATCAGGAATAAATTTATCCAGTCAACTTTCCGCGAAGTAACCGAAACAAATATTGATGCCCTGGAGTATTCCTGGGCAATGACACTTAATGACCAGCAGCGTAGTTTGCTCAATGACGCTTACGGTCTGCTATACTCGCAAGTGTCGTCGATGATACTATTCGACCTTAAAAAAGAATTCTATGCGTTGTACCGGGTAGACAGTAACAGGCAATCAACAACTATAAAAAAACCCGCGCGGGTGATCGTAAAGGGACACGCGATGCCGGGAAAGGATGTGGCAATACTAAAGATCGATAATGTACAAAACCTGCCCACACTTACGCTGAGTAGCGATTCATTGTCAAGAATAGGTACACAGGTGCTGGTGTTTGGATTTCCTGAACCCGTTACATCCAATAGCTTTCTCGCGTCTGACGCCGGGTTGGAACCCTCTCTTACAACTGGTATTGTGAGTGCCATTAAAAAGTCCATTGGAGGATGGCCGGTTATACAAATGGATGCTGTAATAAGCCATGGTAGCAGTGGCAGCCCTGTGTGCAACGACAAAGGTGAAGTGGTGGGCCTGGCGACTTTTGGAAGCTTTGAACAGGGCGGTGGAACACTGGCAAGTGGCTTCAATTTTTCAATACCTATTTCAGTAATAAGTGAATTTATCGATAGTGCACGTGTACGTCCTTTACCGGGTAAAGCCTCGGGCTACTTCGACCAGGGCCTTCATTATTTCTACCTGCAATTTTACCGCAAAGCCAGGGAGCGATTCGAAGAAGCAGCTCGGCTCAACCCTTCCTTTCCGCAACTGAGTTTTTACCTTAGCCAGTGCAATAGCAAGATCGATGGGGGAGCAGATAAGCAATCACCACCACGTAAGTATGTATTTTGGATAATGATTGTTATTGCATTTCTTACAGTGATATATCTGATTATAAAAGCACGAAAACAGCGTGGTGCGTTTGTGCGGTAACTTTCCTATTGGCATCTGTAAACGCATTAAATTCCTTTAAAAATTTTCGTTGTGACCTTCGTGTATCCTTTGTGCCCTTCGTGACGGAAAAATTATTTGTAGTGATAAGGAATCACAACGAACACAAAACATGCACAAAGGGCACGACGAAGGGCACTAAGCATTGCCGGGAGCTTCAAATTCAAATTGCCGTGCGTTAAAATTCTCGTATAATTTCCTTCTCAACGTATAGAGTCCATACAGTATAATAAACTGGAAGGCTAATATTGTAAAAGGAATGAGGAAAGTCAACAACATGCGTACCGGCAATGAAAAAAATGACCTGCCCAGTAATGTAGAAATAATTTTAAGCTGATTATAGGATGAGAAAAACAAGGCAAACAGGAATGCCAGCAACAGGAAATTGAGCAGGAACAACCAATTGAAAACAGACTTTTGTCTTCCTGCAACCGGTTTGTCAGGATAATTAGTATTGACAAGATTGATCCCGAAAATAGCCAGTGAAGCCATGAGCAGGAAAAAGATTGTTTCCAATGCAAAGTAGAATTGCCATGTTTTAAATAAACTTATGAGTGAACTGAAACACAGATACACCGTGACAAGCATTTGTAAAAAACATATGACCCGAAATAAAATCATACAACGGTTTTCATCGACAAATTAATTTATTCTCTTCAGGTAGATGGGGTGGTTCCGATGG
>CBFGYO010000099.1:0-15405 GCA_965652975.1 uncultured Chitinophagaceae bacterium
TTGCATCCACATCACCATTTGTATTTGCAAAGGTTGTTACACCTTTCTGATCAGTGATATTCATCTGTAATTTGTAAACACCAGGTGCCGTGAATTTGTAACTTCCTACAACTTTACCATTTTTATTCCCTGAAGGTTCTACAACTAATCCCTTAGCTGTAGTGGTTCCATCAATGAGCCATTTTGCTGTATGTGTATTACCAGGCACATCCCAGAACTCACCCGTAAATGCAACGGTAGAACCAACTCTAAACGAATTGCCTGACTGCGGACCGGTAATATTATGAGTAACTCTTACTTCTGTTGTTTCGGACACAGGTGCATTGCACCCATCATCAACAGTAACTGTTATTGTATAAATTCTTCCGGTGCCTTGTGCGGACCGTTCTGCTCTCAAACGTATATGATGATCATCAATTACTTCCCAATCTGGATCTGTATCTCCGTCACCCGTTCCGTTTACAGGCTCACTACTCGATATACTGATGCTTACGTTTGGATCACTTAAACAATTATCGCTTACAGTATAATCTAATGTAATGGCCACCATCTTATGATTTGGCGGAGCCAGTATTAGCTTTGATGGTGTTAACCCTGTTATTTGTGGAGGCGTTATATCATCAACTGTTATTAATTGAGCAACTGTTGCCTGGTTGCCTGATCCATCAGTGGCCCGATAGGTTCTTGTGATGGTGTATTTATTCGTACAAGTCTGGCTGCTGATGACATCGCCAACATGCGAAATAGTTGGCGCACCGCAATTATCTGTTGCAGCAACTAAAGAAATATTGGCCGCTGGTATTTGAGAAGTGCATTCTACTGTTATTGCAGGTGGACTTGATGTAATGACAGGTTTTTCAGTGTCATGCACAATAACATTGAAAGAACAGGTGGCAGTATTTCCCGCAGCATCGGTAGCCAATACATTTACAAGAGTAGTGCCCACAGGGAATTCTTTTGTTTGAGACACGGAAAATGGCGAAAGTAATCCACTCAGGGAGGCATTTAACCCGGCGGAAGTAACAATTGTCATCGGTTGGATAGTATTCGAACAATTTTCAGATCCGTTGATTACATATCTTACCGAAGCGGTGCATTGACCAATCGCAGCATTAACCGTTATGTTTGCCGGACAAATGAGGACGGGCGGTTGGTTATCTACAACCTTAACAGTAAAACTGCAACTTACACTTCCGCCACCATTTGTTGCAGTAATATTTATGGTACTGACACCGAGAGGGAATGTAAGGGTAGAAGGAAAAGAACTTTGATCATTGCCAAAGGCTGACCCGCCATTTGCATAAGCAATTGTGTAAGAAATGAGAGGTGCAGGCGTACCTGTAACAATAATTTCATTGGCACCCGTAAAAGACACTGTATGATCGCAGGTACCAGCACTTGCATTAACGGTAATGTTGGCCGGACATGTAATTGTTGGTGGTGGTATCGGGTTTACAGTAACCATGAATGAACATGAAGGCTCTATATCCAGTGGTGCTAAAGCCATGTCCACGATCCCTCTCGCGCCTATAATACTAACTGAAGTTGCTACGCCCGTTTGGAGATTGATTTTATATAAAGACTCAACACCACTGACTTCCAATTTTGCGTAAGCGATACCAGTTTCCGATATATCAAAACCTACAGCGGGTAAAAAGTCTGGTAAGGCTGAACCAATTGCGGTAACTGTGCCTGTATTAGCCGAAGGTGTTCCTCCAATTCCCCCCTGGCGATACAACAAATTGGTAGAAGAATTGAGATCATATAAAGTGGAAGAGGTAGCGCCCACTACATTATTTGAATAGGCTATACCGGCCATGTTGATCGCAGCGGATGGGTTTATGTTCGCATCAAGTGCTATCAAAGCCCCTGTGTTGGGGTTGATCCGCAAATTTCCACCCAACTGATCAACAAGTCGAAGCTCATCTGTAACCGGATCAAAATCTATGGAACAGTCCTGACTACCAAAAACATCATAGGTTCCGGTGCCCACCTGTGTTGCGACCCCGGTTGTTGTGTTAATAGTAAACAGGTTTGCCTTATACCAAAACTCTCCGAACTGGGTTGGGAACAATGTGAGTGCTACTCCATACAAAACG
The DNA here is from genome assembly GCA_965652975.1 of uncultured Chitinophagaceae bacterium. Lineage (GTDB taxonomy): Bacteria > Bacteroidota > Bacteroidia > Chitinophagales > Chitinophagaceae > CADEDV01. Next base: position 2,100 of record CBFGYO010000099.1, read on the forward strand.
CCATTTGAAGGACGAAAATCAATCGCAGCCAGTACTGTTGTTCCAGTTGTTCCCGGAGCTGCTACCAATCCGGTAACAGTTATGGGAGTGCCGACTGCAAGCGGATTTGAAATATTAAATGAAGCAATCCTTGCACCGTTAAGAAGTATGAATGCTTTCTGGTCGAAATTCCTATAAGCATTAACTGTCGTTGTTCCCACAGGGAAAGTTGTTCCAGATGCAGGTAACGAAGTAATAGTTCCGCAATCAACAGAAGCTGAAACATTATAATTGATCGTTGCGCCGGTGGAAGAAGTGGCGGTCACAGTAATATTAGCCGGGCATTCTATGGTACAATTAAATTGGTAGGTAATGCTGTTATCCGAACTAGTTGAAGCATTATTAAACATCGGTGCTGGGTTACCCGCCGCCCCGGCTGGAATTGTGGCAATTATCGTCCCGCTATTTGTCATTCCACTTACGGCAACATTGTAAGTCGTACCATTATTTGGAGCAACCTGGCTAACGACTGCTGTTGTTGCCCCTGCAGTACCACTTAAAATAACATCGGAAGATGTAAAACCACTAACCGCCTCACTGAAAACAACTGTAAAGTTTACCGGGCTTGTATTTGCTGGGTCTGATTGAGTGATAGCCTGATTGATGGTTACATTAATGCCACCTACAGGTGGTGAATAAGTAACTGTATTATCAAAACTAGTTGAAGCGAGATTTCCCACGTTACTTGAGTTAAGCGCTCCACCCGCTGGTATACTGGCGATAACAGTGCCACTTGTTGTCATACCACTGACGGCAATATTAAATATTGTTCCATTATTGGGTGCCATTTCCGTGACTACGGCAGTCGTAGCTCCTGCTGTACCGCTTAATGAAATATCAGAGGAAGTAAAACCGGTAACCGCTTCACTGAAAACAACCATAAAGTTGACAGGACTTGTTGTTGCTGGATCAGATTGCAGGATTGCCTGGTTGATCGTTACTGTTGCTCCAACTGGCGAATCCGAATAAGTAACGGTATTATCGGAACTTGTAGAAGCAAGATTGGTCAGATTATCCGAGGTAACTACTACACCTGCTGGTATACTGGCAGTAACGGTACCACTTGATGTCATCCCACTCACAGCGACATTATATGTAGTTCCATTATTTGGAAATATTTCACTGATTACAGACGTAGTAGCTCCTGCTGTACCGCCCAATATCACATCAGGCGAAGTGAAACCAGTAATAGCTTTACTAAATACCACTGTAAAATTAATCGGGCCACTTGTGGCTGGGTCAGCTTGCCCCGATGCCTGGTTGATGGTAACGCTGGGCGGCTGATCGGTTGATCCATTGATCTTTTCAGGTGGTGGAACGGGCCCGATAGCAGCACTATATGGTAATACTTCAGGTGTAAACGAAACGCTATAGCTTCCTTTTTTCATGACACCAAAAACCACTCTAATATTGATACTCGCCCCTGCCGCAAGCGGTGCACCAACAAAGACGCTGCCTACAGATAATGTTGTATTGATACCGCCGCCTCGAACCTGCACTGGCGGTTGTTCAACTGTGGTGCCACTGATAGTAACCTGGCACGGTACTGTCGAGGGTATCCCCGTTGAAGAACAGGTGGTAGCGTCCGTCACACCACTCAAAATAATGGTGGAAGAAGTCAATGCCCGAAGATCTGCTTTACCTGATCCGGCGGGTAAAGTTGTGATCGAATCCAGTCGTAAACGGATACGGGTAATTGGGACCCCCGTATTATTGGTGAGCCGGTACCTAAATTCTATTGTTCCAAATTCATTATTAGTACTGGGTAGTCCGGGGGTTGGATCCCGGAATACGTTGGGTGGATCAAGTGGAGCTGCTGATTGATCAAGCCTGGTGAGTATGAGGTCTGCATTGCGCGCAACAGGGCTGCTCAGGTTTTCTGGTCCCGGCGCTCCCAATCGTTGTGGACTAATCGATATCGTTCCAAGATCGATGAATTCAAAATCAATAGAATTATCATCTGTATCCTGTGGCACGGCGTTATAGGTCTTTCTCTTAAGCGCAAATTCGAAATCCGTAGTGCCAAGCCCAGGATAACCCGTACCTTCTTTAAAAAGTGTATTAGCTTCAGAAGCAGAACCCACCGCATCGAAACGGTTGGCTAATGTGTAGCTGGCCCCGCCGGTATTGTTATTAAAAATGGCGATCCCCATATTGTCGGGAATGTCAGTAGTATAACTGGTATTACCAGCAGCGGCACCAGTGCCTCCATAATTGGCCAAAGAATAGGATGAGCCGACGACCAAATAATGTTGCTTTGCTTTTATGATAGTGCCATTGGGAATAGATGCCCTTGTTGTGCCGTCGGCACTTGCTATACCATATCCTGTTCCTGATAGTGCGGTAACGGTATGGTCAGATGCTGTAGGGTTATAAATTTCAATGAATTCATCGTTGGCACCTCCGGGACCACGAAGCCGAAATTCACTAACTATTAAACTGCCAGCCGTGGGGATTGTTGTTGTTAAATTAAGCGTCCAACCACTGATAACCGCCGCGTTATTTCCACCTTCATCATTCATTATATAAAGACTCCAGGTACCATTAGGATCAGTTCCCCTAAAAATATTAAACATAAAAGTCCCATTAGGGCCGCTCTCATAGTAGGGACCGGCGGGAGCTGGAAGCTGGAACAAATCAGGAGTGCTTTCATAATTTGTTGGCTTGTATGTCCCAGTGGTTAACAAATTCGCATCGGGGAGATAATTAGCACCAGCATCGGAAAAAGTAAATGTTTGATTTACCACGTTATCCAAAACATCATTTCCACCGGCATCCGACCAAAAAATTAAGGTCTGCCCACCAGGACCTACTAATAACATATCGACATTATCAGGACGATTGTGAGAGAAGCCTGTTATTTCTAAAGTAACATTCGTTATCGTTCCTGTTAACCCCGAAACACTAATAGTGGAAGGGTAAGGGATAGCGCTACTTACCGTTGTGCCGATGTTAATATCTGAGGAATTAGTATAGCTGGTTGTAATTTTTGGCAACGGTGGTGGTGCGATATAATTAACTGTATTATCTGTACTCGTGGAGGCAATATTAGGAGCACTTGTGGAACTCATTACAACTCCAGCAGGTATGCTTGCAGTGACCGTACCTGTTGTAGACATTCCACTTACCGCGATATTGTAAGTCGTTCCATTAAGAGGCGTTATTTCGGTGATGACAACACTGGTGGGCACCGCAGTGCCTGCCAACAGTATGTCTGTTGACAGAAATCCAGTTATCGGCTCACTAAAAACAGCTGTGAAATTTACCAGGCCACTATTTGAAGGATCAACCTGGCCCGCAGCTTGATTTATTGTAACGGTCACCGGCGTTGGCGAAATAGTAACAATATTATCAATACTGGTAGAAGCAGTATTTGTTACATCTACCGAGTTCACCACCGCCGCAGCAGGTATGCTGGCGATAACGGTGCCAATACCTGTCATCCCGCTAACCGCAATATTATAGCGCGTGCCATTATTGGGAGCAACCTCTGTTATTACTGCAGTAGTTGCTCCTGCAGTTCCACTCAAATTCACATCGGCTGAAGTAAAACCAGTAACTGGTTCATTGAAGAGTGCAGTAAAATTAATGGGCCCGGAGGTGGCAGGATCGATTTGGCCTGCGGCCTGGTTGACGGTAACTGAAGGTGTAACTACACCTGCCGCAGTATTTATGGACAGAGTCCATCCCCCGCTAATACTTCCGTTAACGCTACTTACCTCATCATCTACTACATACAAACTCCATACACCATTGGGATTTGTTCCATTAAAAACAGTTAAAGCGGAGTTACCAATTGGAAGTGCATCATAATAGGGACCCGCGGGTGCTGGCACCGGGAACACGTCTGCGGTGGCACCATGATTGGTTGGTCTGAATGTTCCACTGCTTAAATTAGTTATCGCATCGGGCAGAGAGCCAGGTGCAGCATGCGAAAAAGTGATAGTTATATTGGAAACAGCATTTAACGAATTTGCTCCCCCGGCATCTGACCAAAAAACAAATGCCTGCCCGGCAGGACCTACCAATAACATGTCTACATCATCAGGCCTAGGGTGTGTGAAATTATTGATGGTTAACGTCATGCTGGTGATGACACCGGTTACCCCTGAAACACTGATGGTAGATGGATAGGTACTTGCCACCGTTCCATTGGTGATAGTAATAGCTGAAGTGTTGCTAACGTTGGTAGTGGTTTGAGACAGTGCGTTACTAACTGATAGGAAAATAAACGCTACATGAAGCAGTACGCGTAAATAGATTCGCATAAGAAAGGTTTTGGTGAGCTTATTATTTCATTATTTGATCAGGTTCTGTTCTGGATATCCTCTCCCCTTCATTTCACTCAACATCCACCATCCGCCATGATTTTCAAAAGTCCAAAGCAGCGTATATGAAAAATCAGGCAGGTGCTGTACTACAGGTTTCAAAACATCATCTTTCAAAAAAACTTTGATGTAGGCCACGAATTCATTGGGCCTCTTACCCTTTCCTGGATGCACTTCCAGGATTGCTATTTCAATAATCTCCCAATCCGTTACTTTCCATGTTCTGTTATCCCGTTTCAGTGTCTCCAATTCTTTATGTAATACAAGGAAACACGGAGCGGTCAGGTACTTTTTAAGTGAATCAATATTGCTACTATTATTCGCCTTTTGAACTAAAGAAAATATGACCCGTGCCTGTTCTGTCATACTTCCTGGATCCCAGGCATTATCCTTAAGTACCAGGTGACTTAATTTAGCTCCTGCAATAGAAATCTTGAAGTTTTTCCAGGAAAGTTTCATAAACAGTTACTGAATATATCTCCTGTAATTGTAACACGATTGTGGGATTTCACTAATGGCTGTACTCCTTTCATTTACGGCTATTGCCCCGGTAAAACATATGAGCCTAACGGTTGTGGAAGCGGCGGCGCTGCGTACAGGAACGGCATGTCTGTGGAATTGACCGGCTTGAATAGGTGTACCTATCAAAAATTCATATCGAGTTTTAAAATCTAGCGAGTAATTTTAAAAAACCAGTGACTAATCTACCTGCTCAATGCTCCAAAGAGCTCTTATCATATTTTGCCTGCTTCTATTAAAGGACACAAGCTTTGCGCAATTGTATGCTCTCGATGATTTTGTTAACTACACAATCAAGGATGGTCTGAGTGACAATTATGTGAATTCAATTCAACAGGACGAGCATGGTTACTTATGGATCGGTACCGATGCAGGACTTAATCGTTTTGATGGTCATGCCTTCAACTCCTATACACAGGGCAGTAAAGATGTTCCGCTTTTTTCCGGAAAAATTTTTCGACTTAAAATGTTTGATGGAAATCGCCTTGCCATTATCAGTCGTGGTGGGTTCCAGCTACTGAACGCACAAAATTTTACGCTGCAGAATTTCCTCATTGCAGATAGTACCCCATTCAGTACTTTCCTCAATACAGCGTGGGACGCATACCAAATGCCTGATCGCTCTGTTGCTATTTCCACCGCTTCGGGATTCTACACATTTACACAGGATGGCCAACTTAATTTCCGTTATGACGCCTACAGTCAGCAGGATATTGGAAAAAAAACCATCCGCTATGGAAAAGATATCATACCCGTCAATAAAGAAGAATACCTGGTGTACGTGGAAGATTTACATTTGGCCTACTACAATTCAAAAGAGCGTTCATTTCGCGAATTAGATCCATCTGATAAACGCTGGGGTATTTATTACAAGCCACCTGCAACTGTTGATGATATTTGGATACTTAAACAACAGTTCGCACCTGCCGAACACCTTTTTATCCAGGCTGAGGGAAATACCATCACCTACTTTAACCAGGCGAAGAATACAACGGTAACCAGCTCCCTTCCCTTTAACAGTCGTAAAGAAATTAGTTATGAAAGCAAAATAACCATGCTTGATGATACCTCCTTTGTCATTAATGCAGCCAATGAGGGCTTCTTCCGGCTTTCCATCAACAGAAATACGGGAAAGGTTAATTGCCTGCCTGAAAAATTCCTACCCACGTTAAAGATCAATTGCCTGTTCAGGGATAAAAGTAATCGCCTGTGGGCCGGTACGCCACAGGGCCTGATGCAACAAAAGCTGCATAAGCCTTTCCTGGAAACCTTTTCCGTTTCACCGGCCGCATTTGATAATGATTTGACCGGGCACTTTAATGGTTTTCTTCCTTATAAAAACAAAATTTATGTATGCCGGTATTCAAACCATGTTGGACTTGCCATTTTTGATAGTACCATGAAACTGGAAAAGAGCATCAGCTTTTTTAATAAAGAAAAAAAATGGAATGAGATACATTCAATACAAGTATACCATCCTGATACTTTATGGCTGAGCACTAATTCCGGGGTGATTTGGCTGGACACCAAAACTTATCATTATGGAAAAATCCCGGAATTCAGCAAATACCAGCACCCATCCGGTGAAAACCTGATGCTCGCTCCCGCCGATAAAAACGGATATGCCTGGTTCTGCTATATGCACCTGGGTGTTGCCGGCCGGTACCATATTCCAACCCGAACATTTACATTTTATACGTCCGAAACCACTCCTGCTATCCCATTTAATAATTTAAAACATATTCGCTACGATTCTTATGGCGATGTATGGATTGGCGGGCACTCATTAACGCGGTGGAACAATCAACTGGGTTTCTTCGACACGCTGATAACAGTCTATGCCGGGGCAAAAAAATTCAACGACAATATCCTTTGCATGTCCAGTGGAGAAGACGGAACCTTATGGATACATAATGAAGAAAATGGTTTATTGGAATATTTTATCAGGGAAAAACGTTTCGTCCAATACAGTACGCGCGACGGACTTCCTACCAACTCCCTGGAAAGTTTCAGTCCTGTTACCAACGGCATACTTTGGATAGCTGGCATGGGCCACCTGGCAGGCTTTGATACGCGTACCAAAAAAACGATCGTATATAGTTACCGCGATGGATTTCCCATGCAAAAACTAACGAGCCGGATTATTTTCCATGACTCCTTGCGGCACCACCTCTATATGCTATTTAAACATAGCCTGGTGCGATTTCAAAGCACTCCTTTTGCCGCACCCGATCATAGTAGCAAATTACTTGTACAGGAGTTGGTTGTTAATAACAAACGAAGCATTTTTCATCCAGAAGAAGAAATGCGGTTCAGGACCGAAGAAAATAATCTTATTATAAAATGTGGCATTATCGATTTTGAAACTACTTCAGAATATAATTTTTCTTATAAGCTAACCAGGGCTGGAACCTGGACCTCACTCGGGCAGGAGCGAAATATAACCCTCACCAACCTGCCACCGGGCAGGTATATCCTGGATATAAAGGCCATTGGAAAAATGGGCGATGAAAAAACTACGCAGATGAATTTCTATATCGCTCCCCCATTCTGGAAAACCGGCTGGTTTGTTATTCTTTTACTTCTATTATTATGGGCCGGCCTGCTACTGCTCTACCGGAACCGCATTCGCTCCATCAGGCAAAAAGCCAACATCGACAAGTTGCTTGTTCAAACCGAAATGAAAGCGCTTCACACACAAATGAACCCGCATTTTATTTTCAACAGCCTGAATAGCATCCGTGAAATGATTCTGAACAAAGAAAACAACGAAGCTTCCCATTACCTAAGTAAGTTCGCCCACCTAATGCGGATCACACTTGACCAGTCGGAGCAAACTTTTGTCACTTTACAGAGCACGATCGACTACCTGGAGCGATATATTGAAATGGAAAAAATACGCAACACGAATTTTAGTTTTACCATTTCCGTCGATGAGACCCTGCCGCCAGACACACTCCTCCCACCAATGCTTATCCAGCCCTTTATTGAGAATGCCATCTGGCACGGCACCGGGGGCAAACGACAGGATATACATATTAAGATCGGTTTCAAAAACCTCGGTGATTCCTTTGTTTGCACCGTGGATGACAACGGCATAGGCATTGACCAGTCAATTCAGCTAAAGGACGGCGGTCACAATAACCACCACTCTGTAGGAATTGCGAATATCCGTAACCGTATCCGACTTTTAAATGAAAAATATAAATTGCAGTGCAGTGTAACCATCGAGGATAAAGCGAAACTACCCGGATCAAACGAACCCGGAACGCTGGTTACGCTGAAGCTACCACTCGAAATCCCAGAGGAATGACGAAAATAAAAACGATATTGGTAGATGATGAGCCACGTGGGTTGTTATCGTTGCAGAAACTCCTGGAACTAAATTGCCCGGAAGTTGAAGTAGTTTGTAGTTGCAGCAGCGCAGAAGAGGCAAAGACAAAAATTGAACAATTGCAACCACAACTTTTATTTCTTGATATTGCCATGCCTGGCAAAACGGGTTTTGAACTTCTTAAAGAACTACCGAGTATCAATTTTGAAATCATATTTGTCACGGCCCACAACAACTACCTCGTACAGGCATTTCATTTCAGCGCCATTGATTACTTATTAAAACCTGTTGATGACGATCTCCTGAAGGCTGCCGTCAAACGCGCAGCAAAAAGAATAGACGAAAAAAATGGCAATCCCCAATTAGATACTTTTCTCAACAATATTCAGCAACGGACCGGCTCGCAAAAAATGAAATTGTGTATCCCATCGCTAAAGGGATTCCAGGTAGTTGAAATTATGGATATTATTTATTGCGAGGCCAATGGAAATTATACCCAGTTTCATATTGCCAACCGCGCTCCCATCGTTGCGTCGAAAGCCATTCATGAATATGAGGAGTTATTGCGTGACAGCAATTTTGTGCGCGTACATAAATCTTGTATCATCAACCTGGAACATGTAAAAGAATATATTAGGGGCGAAGGGGGAAGTGTGATTTTATCTAATAATGTAGAAGTGGAAGTGTCGAGGAGGAAGAAGGATTTTTTTATTAATAGGATGAAGGAGTTTTATAAGTACTAACAATAAACAAGCCATTGCAGCCCAATCATCGGTTTTTGCGACGAGTTTCCGCCGTCGACTTTTAAAATTCTTCATCATTCAGGTTTATGACGTAACTCGTCGCCGCTTCATTAATTAAACTGGAAGAAAGTCTTGATTATGATATACCTTTTAACTATACACAAAAATGATTTTATAGATCGCCATCTCCTTCCGTAATGAATAAAAGGTATTTCTCATCAATTCTAAATACAAAACTTAAAAATCTGCATGATAAAGGAGCATCATACCCTTTCGGCATTTTTGAATAATCGAAGAAGTTATAACTATATACAACGCCATGACCCTCCGCCCAAACCCGGTTAGGCTTTCCCAATTTTGAGAATAGAAATGCTATGGTAACTTCGTCAATCTTACACCTTAAGAGTTTATTATAAGTGTATAGCCTAAACCCGTTATTCCCCAACGAGTCAAGCTTCCAAAAATATCCTAGCTCTTTCATCAGTTGAGAACACACCTGAACAGTGTCCCGACGGTTGCCCTGACTGTAACAATTCAAAGACGTCAATACAGTTGATAAAATAAATAAAACGATAATAATCCCTTTAGTTTTCATAGCCAAATATCTATTTTCAATCATCATAATCTGTCGCCACATTTATAAGATACGGCTTGCCTGAATCAAATCTGAAAGACAAAAACAATACCTCTCGAGTATATCCCGCTTCCCTGGGCAACAGCCGACCATCGTAATAATTATAACAGTAATAGCTGGCATCATTTGCTTTACGTACAAAATTTGGTTTACCGAGCATATCAAGCAAGATGGGCAATGTAAGCCGACTTAGTCTGCATTTCAATAGGCCTTCATAAGCATAAAGCCTGAAACCATTCGTCCCAAGGGAGTCCAATTGCCAGAAGTAAGATACATGTTGCAAGACAGTGGAACAAGTATCAGAAATTACTACCTTTTTTTCCTGACAAAAGGCGCTAAAATAAAATCCAGAAAACAGAACTAATAATGCTATTTTTTTCATGAATACCCTAATTAAGGAGGTAAATTAAAATTATTCTATGTTAACGGCAACTTGTATAGGCATATGTAAACTCGTACCCTATTTTGCCCCCTTTATTTGAGTTTAATTTGTGAACTTGTTCACTACCCTTATTACCTCTCCACTGTGAGTATGCCTCTTTTGATTGCCTCATTCCTTAACCATGGAGATAAAGTTCCCCTGTATCGTGTAAGGAAGTCAGTAAACCTTTCTACTTGGGAAATAAAGAGATGATCATAGTTATCCCTGCCTTTAACATACCTTGGAAAAGTGCCTGTAGTGACTGGGAAAAAATAGTTTGATTTATAGCTATACCCTATCCCATGAATAAAGCTTTGAACGGGAGAATAAAGTTCTTTTTCACAATCTTTAAAAAAGGAAAAATAATAGATTACAGTATCCTTTCTATTCTCGTCTTTTGAATATACGTGAACATCGCACTCAACAATATTCAGTTCAGGGCAGTCGTGCTTAAAGTGCTTTGCCTTTTTTTCGTAATTAAAAGCATACATGAACCATTTTAGAGAATCCATATCATGGCTAGGATGAACAAAAAGTTCAGATCTATAAAACTCAATGTCTTGATCGATCACTTTACATAAATTACTTAAAAGTAACGATGTAATCATAATATTTATGAGTAGTAGTTTTAACATAGCTTATTATTTGTGTCGACTACGGTTTTTGCGGCGAGTTAGCGCCGTCGACTTTTGCAACCCCGCATTATTTAGGTTTACGGCGTAAATCGTCGCCTCATCAGGACAATTAACGTTTATCGCTATCATTACACGACCAAACTTAAGGTTAGTTTCAACACATTTATTAATCAGGAATGTAGTTTTCCGCATGCGCGACGAGTCCCTTCTTAAACCGTAATCAACGAGATTTTATTATTGGAGACCGAGACTCGTCGGAGGAAGCCAGAGAGTAGCAAGACACTGAAACAAGTATCAGAAATGGGATCATCATAGTTAGCCAGCCAAAGCATGAAGCACGCCCCCTAAAGCCTCCAACCGCTATCCGTAAGTCTACGAATATCCAGATTTCTGGCCGCCGTAAATTCTCCGTATATTAATATTACGAAGCTAAGCGCTATATCCACTTATTATCTGGCAATAATGACTTAAGGCAGGAATTAATCCCAAGTGGCCGAACGCTTCGTGTTCACTGTTTTGATAAGGTTGATTAATTCATTGTTTTCTTTTGCAAAAACTTTGCATATTCATTTATTTCAGTTTCATAGCCGTACCGGCTTTTGGCCAACCTGCCAATGATAACTGCACGGGTGCTACCACAATAACACCCAACGGTACCTGCGTGAGTGGAACCACCGTCGGTGCTGCAGATAGCTGGCAGGGCTCGGTTGGTTGCCAGGGAGGAGGTAGCCACCCTGACGTGTGGTACCGTTTTGTTGCTACGGGTACACGAGCACAATTTAATATCACTACTTCCGCACCATGGTCAGGAAACGTGGAGGTTATTCTTGTAGAGGGCGACTGTCCAACAGGTTTTGCAATCGTCGGTAGCCAATGCGGAGGTTCGCCCGTCAATACCACGTTTAATGGTCTGCAGGCAGGTAATACTTATTTTTTTACGATCTCTAATACAAATAATGGAAGCCCAGGCCCATTCCAGGTTTGTGTAACTACCTCATCACCTCCAACCCTGGCCGGTCAGGATTGTAACACGGCAGCCATCCTTTGTAATTCATCCGCCATATCCCAACCTACTTCCAACGCAGGCGCCGGTATACAGGAAGTAAACCAGGCCAATTCTTGCTGGATTACGGGAGGTGAACGCCAGTCTAAATGGTACAAGTTTACAGTTGGTTGCAGCGGTACACTTGAATTCAATATCCGGCCAAATGCACCTGGCGACGATTATGACTGGGCTCTTTGGAATGTTACCACTGATCCTGCCGGTTGTACAACAAAAGGAAATCGAATTGCCTGCAATTGGAGTGCCTGTGCCGGGTCCACGGGACTGAGCAGTTGTGCTCCATCCGAACCGGGCGCTAACAGCGGTGGACCCGGCTGCATGGGAAATTTTGCTGCCTGGAATACACCTATATCCGTAACGGCTGGCAATACGTATGCTTTGCTAATAGACAATTTCGCCCTTACTAACAATGGTTTTGCCTTGACTTTTGGTGGAGCTTGTTCTGGTGGTACAGCCGTGATAGGTCCGGATGCTAATTTCACCTATACGGTTGGGACCTGTGGTACTTATAACTTTACCAAGACATGTCCAACTTCCAATTCAACTTTTCTCTGGCAGTTTGGCGATGGTAGCACAGCAACTACTCCAAACGCGTCTCATACATACACGAGTTTTGGCAATTTTGTTGTTACCCTCAGTGTCACCGATGCCCTTGGCTGTGTGGCTACTTTTTCTCGATCGATCAATATTGTTACGACAGCTCCCCCTGTAGTTATTTCACCAGTGTATTACTGTGTAGGTACTATAGCTGCGCCGCTGTCAGCTATTGGATCAAATTTGTTATGGTATACGTCGGCCAGCGGTGGCGTGGGTTCCACAACGGCGCCTACACCCTCCACAGGCGCGGTCGGAACAACCAGCTATTATGTTTCACAAACTGTTGGTGGTTGTGAAAGTGCCAGGACACAGTTAGATGTGATTGTAACACCTGCACCGACTGTATCTGTAAACTCAACGACTATTTGTGCAGGTCAATCTACAACGTTGACGGCCACACCATCAATTGGAGGCGGCACTTATTCCTGGTCGCCGGGCGGACAAACAACGCCTAGTATTACAGTTAGTCCTACGACGACTACTATCTACACTGTTACCTACAGTATAGGAGGTTGTTCAAATACTGGCTCTGGAACAGTAAATGTAACGGCAGTTACACCTTCGGTTTCGATAGCTGCAAGCAGTACTACAATTTGTCCAGGCAGTTCCGTCACTTTTACCGCAACCCCTACCAATGGTGGCACCAATCCAACTTACCAATGGCAGATCAATGGTGTAAATGTCCCGGGGCAGACTGGAGCAACATTTACAAGCTCATCCCTTGTAAATGGTAATGTAGTAACCGTAGTGATGACGAGTAATGCTCCCTGTGCCAGTCCTTTGACAGCGACAAGTAATGGCATAACTATTATTGTAAATACGGTTACTCCCACAGTAGCGATTGCTGCAAGCAGTACTACAATTTGTCCAGGCAGTTCTGTCACTTTTACCGCAACCCCTACCAATGGTGGCACCAATCCAACTTACCAATGGCAGATCAACGGTGTAAATGTTCCAGGCCAGACCGGTGCAACATTTACCAGCACCACGCTT
>CBFGYO010000100.1:0-15337 GCA_965652975.1 uncultured Chitinophagaceae bacterium
CTAAAGGTATCATCGATCGACTGATGACGTTCGACGAGTATCTCTCCGACGAGCGCGTCAAAGCGCTTAAGGAAGATATGTACAAATAATCTATGTTGATCTTTGTGCCTATGATCTATGTGGTAAAACTATGGTTTCGACTATCGGTACTTTCTGAGTAGGGAAGCCATAGTCTTACCACATAGATCATAGGCACATAGATCATCATAGTTTTACAGTACATGCAGGACTACGGAGGGAATATAAGTGCGGGTAGAATCACCTTTTGATCGCATGCTGAAGCAATCGAGCGCAATAGTAAAGTCAGACCTTAAATTTTTGATCATCTCTCTTTGGTTAGCAGACAACACCGGGTAACTATTCCATTCCGAATAAATTATTTCCTCATTAATGTCTTTGTCCTTACCTCGCAATAGCATAAACCTGTAGCTGTGTGGTATAAGGTTGTGTTTATAATAACAACCTGGTAATTTAATTGATACTTTGGTATTCGCAAGTAGTTCATCCAGGCTGACCCATTGCTTTTGAATATTTCCAATTAGGGGCACGGGCTCTGGAAGCTTATCTACCGTAAATGGTTTTCGATCTACGACCTTATTATTCTTACTAAAATATACGATACAGCTATCACCCGCATAGGGCTTAATGATATACTCCCTTGCATTAATTCTTTCCAGGAGACCGTTCACTACTCTTATTGAATCAAATTTACCGGTACCTGTTATCAGCATCCAGTTTTCCACACCTACATACACGATTTTCTTTGAGGTATCGGTCAGGCTTTGGTTAACTACATTGATCTGGCTGATTGCAAATAGTGGAGTCAAACACGATATCAGGCTGGTAAGCACCAAATGGTTCATAAAGGTTTATTAAGCCGGTATTTGAAGAGGGTTGAGTCCGGGTCTGAAAAACGGAAAAATACGATATTTAGATGTGATTAAAAATAAATTAAGAGGGTATTGATTGGGCCAATACTTCTCTATATATTCGTGGCCACAAGCAAGTTCTTACCGCCAGTTCTGGTAGTCCATTTCCTACCGTACCTGTTAATCTTCCGGGAAAGACTAGTATCCGGGCCGGGAGTATGTCCGCAAATGCGGAGATTCGGGTTGAAACCAGAAATAAAGATTTTAACCCCGTCAGCAATGTCGGGGTTTTTTTATGTAATGATGTACTCAGCCCTGAAACAGGTATATTCATAGTTTATGAGCCACCAAAACTCACTGCAAAAAAAAATCGGCCTTTGGGCCGCCACATCTATTGTTGCCGGAAGTATAATTGGGTCGGGAGTGTTTATGAAGCCAGCCACCATGGCTGCGCAATTAGGATCGCCGATATGGTTGACATTGGTATGGGTAATCGCCGGCATTTTCTCCTTATTCGGCGCACTCATTTATGCTGAGCTCGGAGCCATGATGCCACGTACAGGTGGTATTTATGTTTATTTCCGGGAGATGTTTGGCGAGTTTGTCGCTTTTCTTTATGGGTGGGCTGCATTTGCCGTAATCAATACTGCAGCCGTCGCCGCTATCTCGTTCGTTTGTGCGCAGTATGCTGATTATTTTTTACAGCTACCACGATTTTCTCCTGATATGGAACAATCCTATGTATGGTCAATTCCTTTTATCGGCGATCTGCACCCATTGGAAAATTTTGGGGTAAAGATGCTGGCGATATTTTTTGTATTGTTTTTTTCCTGGCTTAATTACCGGAGTGTAAAAGCAGGAAGTTCCTTTCAGCTTATTTCCACAATCATCAAGATGGTGGTGATAGCAGCACTTGTGTTTGGAATATTTTTTTCAGGTGAGGGTTCCTTGCGTCATTTTGTAACTGCAGAGCAACCGAAAACGGGTGTTGGCCTCCTTCAGGGAATTATTGTAGCAATGACCGGAGCTTTTTTTGCCTATGATGGATGGATCAATATAACCTTCATGGCAGGAGAGATCAAGCAGCCACAAAGCAATATTCCTAAAAGTCTGTTCTTTGGAGTGTTTACTTGTATTGCAGTCTATTTATTGGTAAACCAGGCCTACCTCTATGCATTGCCTATCGAGCAAATGGCCACCTCACCACTTGTAGCATCGGACGCTATAGCTGTTGTATTGGGCAATACCAGCGGCGCCATCGTTGCTGCACTCATCGTCATATGCACTTTTGGTGCACTCAATGGCAATATCATGGCTACTACGCGTATCACGTATGCAATGGGTAAGGATAAAGTATTTATACCCTGGACAGGAAAGGAACATAAGCGATACAATACTCCGGGCAATGCACTCTGGCTGCATGCTATCTGGACGAGTTTGTTTATCATATCCGGTTCATTCGATATGCTGGCTGATATGTTTGTATTCATATCATGGGTGGCGTATGGAGTGGGTGCGGTCGGTATATTCCTTTTGCGCCGTAAAATGCCGAACGTACCAAGGCCTTACAAGATTTGGGGTTACCCCATCGTTCCATTGCTATTTATCGCTTTTACTACCTTCTATCTTTTTTTCACCCTCTGGAGCGATGTAAGTAATTACCTGGCAGGCAGACAACCCGTCATCAATTCTGTATTTGGGATTTTGCTCACCGCAATCGGGATACCCCTATTCTTTTACTATAGAATGAAAAGTGAAAGGGGAGAGATAAAAGATAAAAACTAAAAGGTAAAAGACAAAAGTTCTTTCAACTCAAAACTCACTCCCTGTGCCCTTTGTAATAAATCGAGAAAGCCACACGAACAAATTAATATAAGCAACAACCACTCGGTCATTGCCTCTCACCTCGAGGCAAGAAGCCTGTAGCCTGCAGCTTGTAGCTCGAAGCTCGAAGCTCGAGGCTCTTCCTACATCATCTTCCTAATCAGCTTCCCCAACATCATCAACCCATAATCTGCATCATCATCCCAGGGTTTGCCGAAACTGATTCGGATACAATTGCTATGATCGCAGCTTGCTGAAAAAATTTTTCCCGGTACAATAGAAATATTATGCTTCATAGCTTCCGTACGTAATTTAAAAGCATTTACCTTCTTATTCAACTGCACCCACAATACAAACCCACCATGAGGACGCGATACCTTACTGTCTTCCGGAAAATAATCGATAATCGCCTGCATATAACGGAGGCATTGCGTATGTAAGGCCTTCCTGAGAAATTTCAGGTGATACTCGTAACGCCCGTTCTGAAGAAAATGTGCAATAGCAGCCTGGGTAAGTGTTGGTGAACTGATATTATTTATGCGTTTGAGCTGTTTCACCTTATCGAAAAACTTGCCGGGTATGGTCCATCCTATGCGATAGCCGGGCGACAGTGATTTTGAAAGTGATGAACAATGCATTACCATTCCTTTGGTGTCATAATATTTGCAGGTATGTGGCCTGTTCTTTCCAAAATACAATTCGCCGTAAATATCATCTTCTATCAGCGGTATATTATGTTTGGTAATGAGCTCTACCAGTTCCTTTTTCTTTTCATCAGGCATACAGCCACCAAGAGGGTTATTAAAATTCGGGATTACAACAACTGCCTTGATTGGAAATTTTTTGATAGCATCTTTGAAACAGTCAAGCTCAAATCCCGTTACGGGACACGAGGATATCTCCACCACTTTCAATCCCATCGATTCGATGGCCTGGTACACACCGAAATAATTAGGTGACTCTACCGCAACGGTATCGCCATATTGTGTCACGGCCTTAAGGCAAAGGGTAATTGCTTCCAGGCAGCCGGAAGTAACAATCACTTCATCAGGCTTTACTTTACCGCCCCAGTTAAAGGAGAGCTTTGCTATTTGCTTGCGCAATTCCATATTGCCCTGCGTATTTTCATATTGAATACAATGATCCCTGCCATTACGCAACGCATACATCACGGACTTGTTGATTTTTGCGGCAGGCAATAAGGAGATGTGCGGTACTGCCAATGCAAAATTGATAAGCTTCTTATTTTCCGAAATGATATCGTTATAAATGGAGGCAATCATTTCTTTCACACTTACCTCGTGCGAGAGTGTATCTGGTGGTAATATCTGCGGCAATTCTGGAAAACGTCGCTGACTGAAACGAACGTAGTACCCGGATTTGGGACGAGACTCAATCAGGCCCTTGCCTTCCAGGTGATAATATGCCTGGAAGGCAGTGCCCATGCTTATGCCATATTCATCACTTAATACACGGACGGATGGAAGTTTGTCGCCAATCTTCAACACATCATCCGCAATCATTTTTTCGAGGCCTTCCGCCACTTGCATATACAAATGATCGGTAGCAGTTGTATCGTTTTTGCGCATATGTTAAAAAATCTGATCTAGTCAAAAATACAAAAACTGAATCTGTTTTTTCAAGAATTTTCTTTCAAAATTTGTACAGTCGTTTCATCCACCCCTGTCCATTTAGTGAAGCCTGGAAAAAAACATCGTGAAAAAACGATGAGGAATTGTATTGTTCAAAATGAATAACGGATCATGAAAAAAGAATTACAAAAAGCCTATATAGCACTGGCACTTGTCAGTTTCTTTTGGGGTACGACATATATCGCAGCCCGCATAGGCGCACAGAATATGCCCGGGTTGTTTGTATCGGGTATACGGCAGTTTTTATCGGGCCTGATACTCGTAAGTTATTTCCTGATACGCGGATATCGATTGCCAGGCTGGGCCATCATGAAGAAAATAACCATACAAAGTATTTTCCTTCTTTGTATTGCCAACGGCTTGCTTACCTGGTCTGTCGAATATATCAGTGGTGGGCTTGCTGCAATCATAGCGGCCTTGGTACCTTTGTTTATCGCCCTCTTTACGGTATGGCTGTCTAAATGTGCCCGCGTTTCAAAATGGATGGTTGTTGGTTTGATTACCGGGTTTGCCGGGATATTGATCATTTTTTATGACTACCTCGCACAGATGCAGGATAGAGCATTTTTATTAGGTGTGGTACTTGCAGTAGTGTCTACCCTGTCGTGGTCGTTTGGTACCGTGTATAGTTCAAAACAAAAGCCACCCATCGATGTATTGTTCAATGTGGGTTTGCAGATGCTCATCGCCGGCATAATGGTATTAATAGCATGTGCCATCACCGGGAAATATGTAAGCCTTGCATCGATACAGCAGGATTCATGGCTGGTGTTGTTATACCTTATCGTATTTGGATCGCTGGTAGCATACACGGCGTATGTATTTGTAATAACCAAATTGCCTCCGACACAAGTATCCGTATACGCTTACATCAATCCAATTGTAGCGGTGCTACTCGGTTGGCTGCTGCTGTCTGAGAAAATGAATGTACACATGATACTGGGTACTATAGTTACCCTGGGAGGAATCTACCTTGTAAACCGCGAAACCAAAAAAGTTAAACTATGAGCCAGATTCAAATTGTCAATTATGAACCGCATCATCAGCGGGATTTTGAAAAATTCAATCGTGCATGGATCGAGGAATTATTTGAAATGGAACCCGTGGATGAGTGGGTGCTTACTAATCCCGAAAAAGCTATTCTTGAGCCGGGTGGCAGCATCCTGATGGCGTTGTACGATGGCGTGGTAGCGGGCACGGTTGGTTTGCGCAAAGTTGATAATGCTACTTATGAGTTTACAAAGATGGCCGTTGACAGCGAGTATCGTCGCAAAGGAATTGCGGAAGCACTCACCTATGCAAGTTTTGAAGCTGCTAAAAAACTCGGGGCCAATAAAGTCATTCTTTATTCGAATACAAAAAATGCAGGTGCAATCAAATTGTATGAAAAGATCGGCTTCAGGCATGTACCTGTTGAAAACGATGTATACAAGAGAGCGAACGTAAAAATGGAGATGGATATACTGCCGGTAATCCGTGCTGATGTATCGCACGCTGCCACAATAGCTACTATAGGTAAAAAATCTTTTCGTCATGCATTCGAGCATTTGTTTGAAAGCAAGGAAAACCTGCTTGAATACCTGGAATACACGTATGATCCTGTGAAACTGGCAAAGAGTATTCGCAAAGTGAACAATATTTATTTCCTGGTTTGGTATGAAGGCCAGGCGGTTGGTTTTGCTAAAGTCAGGAAGTTTTCACTCAACCCGCATCTTGCACTACCGGTTCAAATGGAACTGCAAAAAATATACATTTTGCCCGAGTTCCAAGGTACAGGAGCGGGAAGTTTATTGATGTTGGCGATCAAGGAATTTGCCAGGGAAATAAGCCCTGACTATATCTGGCTCGACACACATACCAGCAATGAAAAAGCAATTCGCTTTTATGAGAGAAATGGTTTCAGGAGAATAGGCCACCATCAATTCATGATCGGGCCACAGCAATTCGATTATCATGTAATGGCGCTGCCTGTTACGGCAAGCGACTTGCAACATCCATCGGCAAACAAATCAGCATTATACCATCAGGCTATTGGCCAGCAATAAATCAAAACCAAACATTATGGAATTGCTCACAGAAATTATCGTACGCAAAACAAATCACTCCCGGTTAGGGGAGGTGGATTTTGAAAACCTTGAATTTGGTAAATATGTAGCAGATCACATGTTGATATGCGACTACAAGGCTACTGGAAATTATTCTTCCGGATGGCAACAGCCGTATGTCGTACCATTTGCCAATCTTTCATTAAACCCTGCCACACTGGCCCTGCATTACGGCCAAACGGTTTTTGAAGGGATGAAGGCGTTTCGCATGCATAATGGTAAAGTCAATATTTTCCGATTGGAGCGACATTACGAACGATTTGGAAAATCGCTTGAACGGATGTGCATGGCCGTACCCCCAAAAGAAGTTTTCGTGGAGGGACTGGTAGCACTGGTAGAAACGGACAAAGACTGGATACCACGCAAATCGGGGCAGGCTCTTTATTTACGTCCATTCATGTATGCAAGTGAAGCACGATTTGGAATCAAGGTTTCTGATGAATACCGCTTTATCGTATTTACAGGCCCCGTACCTGAACTGTATGCTGCACCAATAAAAGTGAAAGTAGAAACGGAATATACAAGGGCAGCACCGGGAGGTACCGGGTTTGCAAAATGTGGTGGTAATTATGGCGGCGCTTTTTTACCTACGCAGGAAGCAAGAAAAAAAGGTTATGACCAGGTATTATGGACAACGGGCCAGCACGATCCATTCATTGAAGAATCGGGGATGATGAATGTTTTTTTCGTGATTGATGATACATTAATAACGCCGCCTTTATCAGACACCATTCTTGACGGAATTACCCGCGATTCATTGCTTGTGCTTAGCAGGGAACTTGGTTTGCAATGTGAAGAAAGAGCAATTTCCGTAGCAGAACTTGAAAAAGCATTCCGGAGCAATACTATTACAGAAGCCTTTGGTGCAGGTACGGCCGCCGTTGTAGCGCCGATAGGAACTATTCATATTAACGGGATCGATTACAACCTGCCCGGGTATAGCCATGAAAGTGTGCTCAACAGGATAAAACAAAGACTGGAAAGAATTCGATTAGGACTGGATGAAGATACCTACGGTTGGAATTATGTCATTTAACCTGTTGTAATCTCCACAAGTAAACCGGTGCAACCCACCGGTTTTTCTTTGTTGGGCTTCCTCTTGTGAATAGAAGTTTAAACTAAAAATATTCTGAGATAAGTTGGAATTCTCAGCGGCTGTCTCGCACCATTTCAAAATGAAATCAGTCCCATGACCTTAAACTTTGTGCCGCAGCCTATCTTAAGATTTTACCTTTCATATACCTCCCAGAGTTTTGAAAATGAGTATTTTCGTATTCTTAACAACTCTTATGAATTTTGCAATTGTAACAGGTGCGGCGGGAAATCTCGGCCAGGCCGTTTGCCAGAAGTTTTTAACTGGAGGATATTTTGTTGTCGGAACAATCAGCCCAAAGGATGAGGCTAAGAAAGCGGATAATTTTCAGCCGGTGTCAATTGATCTTACAGACGAACAGGCAACGGCGCAATTCGTTGACTCGGTAGTAAAGGATAAAGGGCGTATTGATGCGGCTGTACTTACTGTGGGTGGGTTTGCAATGGGGAAGGTAGAAACCACTACCACACAGGATATCCTGAAACAGGTACGGTTGAATTTTGAAACTGCGTATAATACGGCACGTCCTATTTTTTTGCAAATGATGAAGCAGGGTAAAGGAAAGATTTTCCTTATTGGTTCACGGCCAGGCCTGGATATGCATAATAGCAAAGGCATGATTGCATATGGCTTAAGTAAATCCCTTATTTTCCGCTTGGCTGAATTGTTTAATGACGAGGCAAAAGGAAATGAAGTAGTAACACATGTGATTGCTCCCTCTACGATCGATACTCCACAAAACAGGAAATCTATGCCCGATGCAGACCCCACCAAATGGGTAACGCCTGAGGCAATTGCTGCTGTCATTTATTTTTATTGTACCAATGATGCATCAATAATCCGCGAACCAGTATTGAAAGTATATAATAACGCGTGATTACGTCGCTTATCAAATCTTCTATAAACACCTGAATCGCAACAGGGCTACAGCTTGCTTTACAATAAAAAAAGAGCAGAGTTACTTAAACCATGATAAATAAAGTGAGTCTTAGAGGTCATTACGTGTAACTATGCCATTATAGTGATGAAATAGTTATTGCCTCAACGTTGTAAGCCAGTGATTAGTATGGCGGCATTCTTATTTAACACAAATAGCTTTTAAACCAATCATTATTTTTTTTATAAATTTTATCGTCAGCTTCTTGTGCATTGGCAAGGCTTTTGCAAAAAGGGCTGCAAATCAAACTGTATCAATTATGAAAATGAAAATCGTATTCTTTGCATTTACTGCAATGTTTGTATCCATGATCGCGATAGGGCAGAAGTCAGGTGTAATTTTAAAAGCAGGTGTAAATCTCGCCAATGTTTCGATTAATGATGAGGGTAATATCGATGAAGCAAAATCATTGACCTCGTTTCAGGCCGGAGTAATAGGTGATATTTACGTTGCACCTTTTCTTTCCTTTCAACCGGGTGTAGTTTTTAGTGGTAAAGGAACAAAAACACAAAGTGGAAGTGTGGATGATCCAAGTTATTACCGTGCTACTACCAATCCGTACTATATCGAGATCCCTGCCAACCTGGTATTTAAAACCCCAACAGGAAGTACACGGTTCTTTGCCGGTGCCGGTCCTTATTTGGGAATAGGTATCGCAGGTAAAAACAAGGTGGATGGGAAAATTTTTGGTACGTCGTTCCACTCTGAAGAAAATATCGAGTGGTCTAATGATGATCCAACCACCCTTGATTTCGAAGAAGGTGCGGGTCTCGGTGTTATGAAGCGTTTTGATTATGGTATCAACGGGCTTGCAGGTATTGAATTTTCAAAAGCTGTGCTCTCCGTAAATTATGGCTTCGGCCTGGCCAAACTGCAAAGCGGCAGTACTAGTTCATCCGACAACAACAACAAACATCGCGTTTGGGGTTTTACACTGGGTGTAAAGTTGTAAAAAGTAACGACACAAGTTTTAGAGCGGTCTTTCTTAAAAAGAAAGGCCGCTTTTTAATGGGTAAGAAGGTAATCGACTAAATTGCAGCCCAATCTTCAAATTTACCTGATGCGATATTTAAAATGGCTGGGATTAGCTGCAGCATTATTGTTGATCATCACCTGTTTTATTCCCTGGGTGATTGTTCCTTCGAAAAATATCGTTGTGAGTGGCGTAGCAGCCGCAGGTACCAATTTTGGTAAACCAGGGTATTTTAATTTAGTAATGGTTGCCTTTTTTATTTTCTTTACCATCGTACCCCGGGTATGGGCCAAGCGTGCCAACCTGCTGGTGGTAGCATTGAATTTAGGATGGGCCATCCGTAATTTTTTTATTCTTTCCAAATGTGAGGCCGGCATTTGTCCTGAGAGGCAAACAGGTCTTTATCTATTACTGGCAGCTTCACTCGTTATGTTTCTTTCAGCACTTTTTCCTGATATGAAGCTAAAAGGGAATACTACTCCTGGTTAACTATCACCCCGGCACTGTGCTCATAACTCGCAGCCGTCACTTCAATTTCTCCAACGATCGACCGATTATACTTACACATTCCCTGATTTCATCTTCGCTGATTATAAGAGGAGGGGCAAAACGAATTTTATCGCCATGTGTTTGTTTTGCCAGCAAACCATTTTCTTTCAAATGAAGACAAAGATCCCTCGCTGCATTGGGATTGGAATGCGCAATAACTACTGCATTCAACAAACCCTTGCCCCGCACGTCGCCTATATACGATGAATTTATTTTGCGCAATTCTGCCCTGAATAGTTCACCCATTTTTTCGGCGTTAGCTGCCATTTGCTCGTCAAGGAGCACCTGCAATGCCGTCATTGCTACTTTACATGCAAGTGGGTTGCCGCCATAGGTAGAACCATGTTCCCCAGGGTGAATCGTCATCATGATTTCATCGTCGCACAATACGGCGCTCACCGGTAGCATTCCACCACTCAATGCCTTTCCAAGTAATAAAATATCGGGTCTTACATTTTCGTGATCACACGCAAGCATTTTACCTGTGCGTGCAAGCCCTGTTTGAATTTCATCGGCAATAAACAACACATTCGACGCTTCGCACAAGGCTTTTGCCCGGGCCAGGTAATTTTCTGATGGCACCAGCACACCTGCTTCTCCCTGGATAGGCTCTACAAGGAAGGCCGCTACATGTGGACCTTTGAGTGCTTCCGCAAGTGCAGGTATGTCATCATAAGGAATAGTTCGAAAGCCCGGGGCATACGGGCCAAAATGGGTGGTAGCCAATGGATCACTACTAAATGATATGACTGTGGATGTACGTCCGTGGAAATTTCCTTCACAAACAATTATCACAGCTTTATTGTCTTCAATCTTCTTTACTTCGTATGCCCACTTACGACAAAGCTTGATCGCAGTTTCCACTGCTTCCACGCCAGTATTCATCGGCAACACCTTATCATAGCCAAATAAACGCGTAATATATTTTTCGTATTCCCCCAACAGGTCGCTATGAAACGCGCGACTGGTAAGCGTAAGTTTTTGCGCCTGTTCCAGGAATGATTTTACAATCACCGGGTGACAATGTCCCTGGTTCACCGCCGAATACCCGCTGAGAAAATCAAAGTAACGCTTGCCTTCCACATCCCAAACATGAACTCCCAACCCACGTGTAAGCACTACGGGTAGTGGATGATAATTGTGCGCACCATATTTTTCTTCAAGCTCGATATAATAGCTGGTAGCTGGAGATATATTAATTGTAGACTGCATACAGTAATATTAAATAGTTGTAAAAATGTAGAATGAAGAATAGATACGGGAACAGTACCGGTTATTACAACCGGTTACACCAATAACCTCATCGGTGATTGAGCAGATCGAGATGCTGCTTCAGTAAAAACGCTATGAAATGCGTGTGATTGATATGCTTGAAATTTGATGCAAGATAGTAAAAATAAGGCGAGAATCAGAACTGCTAAGGAGATAAAACGTTCGTTAGCCTTGTTTCCCGCATAGTTCTTCGCTCTTTCTATTTTATTAACTTGCAAATTATGTCTTACATCATTCCTGCCGCAGCCAGAATCGGCCATATACATTTGAAAGTAACAGATCTTGAACGAGCACTTGGTTTTTACCGCGATCTGCTTGGCTTTGAAGTGCAACAGTATTATGGAGACAATGCTGCTTTTCTTTCTGCAGGAGGTTACCATCATCATATTGGTCTAAATACCTGGTATAGTAAAGGTGGTATGCCAGCACCGCGCAATTCAGCCGGTTTGTTTCATACAGCGATACTTTACCCGGAGCGAAAAGATCTTGCTATCATCGTCAAGCGATTGTTCGAGGCCAAGTATCCGCTTACTGGTGCATCGGATCACGGGGTTTCGGAAGCCATTTATCTTGACGACCCCGATGGTAATGGCGTGGAGTTGTATTGGGACCGGCCAAAGGAAGCATGGCCAGTGGACACTCATGGAAATTTACAAATGGTAACGGAGGCACTCGACCTGGATAGCCTGCTGAAATTAGCCTTGTAATTCTCTCACGAAATAAGCGGGGGGATAATTGAAATGCAACTCCCTTTCTTTTGGAAAAAGCGCATATACGGTGCTGCCACTCCCACTCATGGATGCAAAAATTGCCCCTGCAATATAAAGGCTGTCTTTTATTTCCACTACTTCACGATACTCACTGAACACCCAGGGTTCAAAATCATTAACCAGCTCATCCTTCCACCGTTCCACAGGTTTTTGCAGGATCTCACGGATAGATATACCCGAAGCAGAGGGCTTGGTATGTAAAAATGCACGGCCTGTATTGATGTGAATGCCGGGATTTACTACAACGATTTTATATGCAGACAGATCAAGTGATATTGGTACAAGCTGTTCGCCTCTACCCGTAGCATGACAGGGTTGATTGAGGATAAAAAATGGGCAGTCACTTCCCAATTTCAGGGCGTATGCGAGCAGATCTTCCGTGGACAGTGCCAGGTTGAATTCATTATTCAAAAGCTTTAACGTGAAAGCCCCATCTGCACTTCCTCCACCAAGCCCGGCGCCAGCCGGTATTGACTTATGCAGGTGCATTTTTACATTAGGTAAGCGTGGAAAATCTTTTTTTAGAAGTTTATATGCTTTGATGCAAAGATTATCACTCGGATCGCCATCGATCACGATACCGCTTTTTGTAAAGGGGATGCTGAACTGTTTTTGATAAACATGATAAGGATTTATTTCCAGCACGTCGGTCAGTGGCAATGGATAAAATACAGTTTCAAGATCGTGATAACCGTCATTTCTTTTTTTAAGTATACGAAGACCGAGATTGATCTTACTGTTGGGAAAAACAACCATGTGAGGGCTAATTGCGAGATAAAGTGAATTGTGTAACGAGCGCGAAAATTAATAGACCATCCTGGTATATACAATAGGAAATATACAGGGAATCATTTTTTCTTACGGCTGTTTATTTCGTCACGGATTGCTATCGCACGGATATAATCTTCACCTTCCAGCACCTCATTCAACAGGTGATTCAATTCTTCCAGGCTCATGGTTTTCAAATCTTCGTTGCCCGTAGAGCCTTCACTTTCCACTACTGCTGTTTCCTGCTTGCTGCCTTTTTTCTTCTTCCCGGTTTTCTCCGTGTCCTCCATCAATATTCCGGCACTTTCCAGGATATTTTCATAGGTGTAAATGGGACATCCAAACCTAACGGCAAGTGCCAGTGCATCAGAAGTGCGGGAATCGATTTCTACGGTGTCATTTTCCGACGAGCATACGAGTTTTGAATAAAATATTCCTTCCTGCAAATCGCAAATAATGATCTCATGCAGATCGATTGCAAATGCATTCAGGAAATTTTTCATCAAATCGTGTGTCAAGGGCCGGCTGGGCTGCATTTTTTCAAGAGCAACGGCTATTGCCTGGGCTTCAAAACCACCAATTACGATTGGAAGACGCCTTAACCCATTCACTTCGCCCAGCACCACAGCGTAGGAGTGAGTTTGGGTAATGCTGTGAGAAAGGGCAACTATTTCCAGTTCAATTTTCTTCATACGAGCCACGAATTTAAGTTATTCATTCATATGGATGTATTTTTCACCGGCATAAAAAAAATGCCCTTCAAAGGGGGCATTTTCTATACCAAATTCGCTTGTACTCAGGCTATTCCTTTCAATTTCTTAATCGCCGCCGTCAGCTTGGGAACCACCTCGAATGCGTCTCCAACGATGCCATAATCTGCCGCTTTAAAGAAAGGGGCTTCTGGGTCCTTATTGATCACAACGATCACCTTGCTGCGGTTAACGCCAGCTAAATGCTGGATAGCTCCGGAAATGCCAATCGCGATATATAGATTGGGGGCGATAGCAATGCCGGTTTGACCTACGTGTTCGTTATGTGGTCGCCAGTGTGCGTCCGCTACTGGCCGGCTACACGCTGTTGCCGCATGCAAAGCATGCGCTAGTTCCTCTACAATTCCCCAATTTTCAGGACCCTTCATTCCACGTCCGGCACTTACTACAACTTCCGCCTCCGTAAGTGGTACTTCTCCACTTGCTTTATTTACTTTAAGGGTTTTCACTTTGGCAGTATCTACAGTAGCTGCAAAAGGGACTACCTCAGCTACACCTTCGCCTTCTGCGATCTTGTAGGCATTAGGGTTGAGTGCGATGATCTTTTTATCAGAAGTAAGAGAGATAGTGGCGAACGCCTTCCCTGAGAATACACTTTTTTTAACCGTAAAGCCATTCGAAGTATCGGGTAATGCAACAGCACCGGCAACAAGCCCCGCTTTCAATCGTACAGATAAACGCGGCGCAATAGCCTTGCCATCCACATTGTTTGAAAATATAATTACGTTGGCACCCGTAGCTTCTGCTACCTGAGCTATCAATTTCGTTTCTACCTGCGCATCAAACGAAGCAAGCGCTTCATTATTTATATGATGGATCTTTTTTACACCATATTTACCCAGCTCGGCAAGGTTGGCGGTTACCGGCCCCAATACTACACCTTCTGCAGTAGTGCCCAGTTGTTCGGCAACTTTTGCTCCATAGGAGAGCACTTCCAGCGATGCTTTTTTAACATGACCATCTTCGGCTGTATCTATAAATATGAGAACTGACATTGTGCTTGAATTTATTGATAAACTTTTTTATAAAATTTTCTAATTAATGTGAGAACTTATATAGCCTTTGCTTCTTCGTGTAGGAGCCTTACCAACTCCTCCGCATTTTCTGCAGGCACCAGTTTTACTCCGGCTTTTGCCGGTGGCAGGCTAAAACTTGCAATACTCGTCAATGAGTCGGCTGCAACAGGCTCTACAACTTTAAGTGGTTTGGTCCGTGCTGCCATAATGCCGCGCATATTGGGTATTCTTGCTTCAGCCATTCCTTTCTGGCAACTTATTACAACGGGTAGCGCCACTTCGCTTACTTCTTCACCTCCTTCGATTTCACGGGTAACAGTGGCTACGCTGCCCTTCAAATCCAG
The DNA here is from genome assembly GCA_965652975.1 of uncultured Chitinophagaceae bacterium. Classification (GTDB taxonomy): domain Bacteria; phylum Bacteroidota; class Bacteroidia; order Chitinophagales; family Chitinophagaceae; genus CADEDV01. The sequence continues at coordinate 14,943 of CBFGYO010000100.1, forward strand.
TTTAGTTGCGAGTGCCACATAAGGCAGGTCGAGAAACTCAGCGACCATGCCACCTATTGAAGAACCATTGTAGTCAATCGTTTCTTTACCCGTAAGCACAAGATCATAACCGCCCTGTTTGGCGACTGCTGCTATTTGCGAGGCGATATAATAACTATCATGACTATCGGCATTCACTCTTATTGCTTCGTCGCCACCAAGTGCTAGCGCTTTGCGGATGATCGGCTCGGCATCTGCTTGTCCGACTGTAATAAGGTTTATCACTGTGGAAGCATCAGCTTCTTTCAATTCAATGGCACGTACCAGGGAATACCATTCATCGTATGGATTGATGATCCACTGCACACCATTGGTATCGAATTTCGTGTTGTTATCGGTGAAAGCTATTTTTGCCG
>CBFGYO010000101.1:0-15220 GCA_965652975.1 uncultured Chitinophagaceae bacterium
GTACAATCAATTAGCTCCATTCAACCTGATAGAAGTGATCAATGATTACTATTATACAACCATACCAGCCAACGTGGTGAATGCTATTCCAGGCACACCAAATACAGTGGCCGGTTTGTTTGAACTCGCTAACCGCGCGCTTGCAAATGCAGACGGAGTACTGGGTTCAGAAAATGGTGTATCGTTGACTGCTATAGCAAATGTTGTAGATGCGATCAACAATGCATTTGATGAATGCAAGCTGTTTGTTGGCTGGGATATTCCACGTTGCCCACTTACAGATCCTACTGCCCTTCTTACTGTAGCTGGTCGTACAACGTCAGCTTCAGGACAGGAAGTAGCCGAGCTGAAAGTAACAGCGTATCCAAATCCGTTCAAGACTAATGTCAAATTCGTGGTGGATGTACCATCAGCAGGTCAGGCAAGTCTCGAATTGTTCAATACTACAGGTCAAAAACTGGCTTCTGTATATCGTGGATACCTGCCTAAAGGCAAGGGACAAATATTCGAATACAACGCTACAAACATTGTAACAGGAACAGTCTTCTATGTTCTCAATGTTAATGGCAAGCAAATCACTGGCAAACTGCTGAGTATACAACGATAAACTCAACAGAATCCAATTGATAAGGATGCCCCCTGAGGGGCATCCTTTTTTTGTAGAATCATGAGTAGATAAAAGTTAAAAGATAAACGATAAAAGCTGTATCCAGTCGGAGAAACCGAACGACGTACAACCTTTATCTTTTAACTTCTATCTTTTATCTACTTATTACAGTCGAATAAAAGTCCTTGTAATTTGGTTTTGCCCTGCACGCAGGGTGATAATATATTTTCCACTGGTTAGTGAGGGGAGATTGGTAGTAAAACTATTCGGGCCTTCCTGTCCAAAGTAGACTCCCTTCCATACAGCCTGACCATTCAGTGAAGTAATGATTATATCAACCGGACCTCTTTTCTCCAGTAAAATAATTCCAGCCAGGTGCTCGCGTACGGGATTTTGAAAATTAAAGCTGATAGGCAATTGTTGAGTCCTGCGTATTTCCTTTACAACAGAATACTCCTTTTTACCATTACCCGATAGTACCATCAACCGGTAAAAAGTAATAGCATATGGTGCGGGATCTTCGAAGGCGAAAAACCTTTCTGTACCATCTGAAAGTCCAGGATCGATCGTACCCATATCCGTGAAGTACGAACCATCTGTTGATTTTTGTATAAAAATAGTATGGCCATTAAAATGCCTCGCCGTTTTCCAACTGATCTTGTTGGAAGATCGGGCTTCCCAAACGGAGAAATTTTTTATACCCGTTTCCAATACACCAATTACATTCACGCCAGAGATATTGTATGTACAATTGGATCCGCCATTTCCATCAATGGCCACATATACTTTGGTACCGGCGACTAAAGGCGGAGACGTAGCCTGCACAAAATTTCCTGCCCCTGATGTACAACTCAGTGGCGTAAGCTCTATACAATTGCCTGTAAAAAATCCAATTTGGAAACCACTACTATTATCTATACCTCCATTGTCGCAGGAGATGTCGGTAATATTAATAATGCTGTTGCCCGTCTGAGCTACATAAAACTGGTAAAACGCAGTGTTCTCCAAAGTAAATGCACATAATTGATCAGGTGATACAGCAGGTCCTGGCAAATGACAGGAATTATTATCACCCATTGGCGTAGTGCCGATAGTAAATGCGCCGGGACAGTCATCATTACCTGGTCGTTTGTGCTGTCCGCCGATTGATATCGTGCAGGCAGTACGTGTCTTGATACGCAGGAAATATTCTTTATTATTACTAACAATAAATGTTTCAGCGGGAGCCCACAACCCGGTGCCGTCATCAAAGCACATACTGGAAGAAACTTCGAGATTGTTATTGATATTACCACTCGCTGAATTGTACAGGGCAATTTCACAGGGAAGTCCATCGGAAGTGGTGATAGAAATAAGCGGGCAGTGTGCGTTACTATTGGCAGTAAAAGAAAACCATGTTACAGGTGTGTTATCAATATCGGTACACACTACATTATTACCAGTTGCTGACGAAGTGGGGTAATTTCTCACTACTGCATCCATCGTCACCGGTATCGGGTTGGAGTAACTGTCGCCCTGCGCTAATACATCTGCATACATAACCAGGCCCACAGCTACCAGTATAAAGTGCTTTATGGCTTTCATAGGGGTATATCTTAATCAACTACACATGTATATAACGGTATATACTATTGGATAGTATTGAAAACCTTTTAAATGATCGGGGTCAAAAATCCGTATAGGATTCCTACGAATAAGTACTGGTAATATAACCTATCCGCTATAAGAAAACCGGCATTAACATCCGCGCTTAATACTCGATTTTTTCAATACGCCGTTTCTTTTTTGCCTCGTGATTGCGCGAAAACAATTTTTTTATTATCTCATATAAAATTAAACTGCCGGTGCGGGCTCCGTTTTCACGGCATAACGTGAAGGCATTATCCCCTGTCCCCTTGCCAGTGCATAGTGTTTGGTAAACAATGCCCCGATATACAGGATCATGGCGGAGTAATAAACCCATAAGATAAATATCACCAGCGAGCCGGCTGCTCCATAGGTGCTACCAATATTAGCCTTTGAGATATAGAGAGAAATAAGAAATTTACCGATGATAAAAAGCAATGCTGTCATAATTGCGCCTGCCCATACATGCCGCCATTGAATTTTAGCGTCAGGCAACACTTTAAAAATAACAGCAAAGATCAAAGTAGTAACAAGAAAAGTAATGAGCAGGTTTATTACATACAAAACCGCCACCGCTACATCGGGAAAGCGTGCATTCAACGAATCATTCAATACATCGAGTACTGTAGAAATGGCCAGTGAAACCAGCAACAGGAAACCAAGACTTACAATTATGGAAAACGACAGCAGCCGGCTTTTTAATAATCTAAGCCAACCCTTTTTTGGTCGTGCCTTTAAACCCCAGATAGAATTGATAGAATCCTGGATCTCTGCAAAAACTGTTGTAGCACCAAACAATAAGGTAATGCTGCCGACTATTACAGCAAGCTTGCTCTTTCCCGCCAGCGATGCATTGCGAATAATATCCTGCAACTCATCGGCCGATTTACTTCCAATAAATCCTGCCAGTTGCTCATGTATCCTACCTTCTACTGCTTCACGCTCCAAAAACAAACCGCACAACGATATGATCATGATCAATAAGGGACCCATTGAGAATACCGTATAATATGCCAGGGAACTACTCAGCTTGGTGACCTTATGTTCACCAAAACTTTTGAAGGTGTCGCGAAACACCGTACCCAGTGTGCGGAGATTGAATTTGTTTGATGCCATATGATGGAGGGTACTGCAAAAAAATGGCCATTTGAAACAATCTGAATGGTTTCAGTGCTTTTGCTGCCTGGCACAAGCTATTATGTCAATAAAAAATGGTGGGAAAATGTTTTACGTTGAAATTATTGCCTTGTCCAGGTTTTGGTGAGGGTAAATATTTGCCCTGAAGGTGCACTCACCGTTCTCGTAGTTTTAAATTCATTGGATGTCAAAGCCACAATCTTTTCAGCCAATGTGCTCATGCCATCAGGAGTATATTCCAATTGTCGAACTTCAAAAATCTGCCACACTCCATTCAACGTGGTAGAACAATTGATCTTATACACTCCTGTTTTATCCCCCACAAACGTGTACAAATGATCTTTGTCGCACGCACTCCAGCTATTGTATATATCTGTTTCAGGGGTGCCATTACCATCCCAGTCGTAAGGTTTGTCGGAAATAAGTGCTGTGATTTTCCATGCTCCCACTACCTGCGAATCGGCATATCCCTGGGGGTCATTATTAGCTTCGATCTCAAGATGATCGTTGCAGGAGGTAAGAAATAAACAGGAGGTAAAAAAATATAATAGGGAACGATACATGCGCTTACAGTTAGGAATAAGGACTTACAAGATAGCAAGAAAAGCGGGGAAAACCAATCAGCGGCGACGCTTCAGGATGATCGCAGAATTTTGCTGGAGGTCGCCAGAAAACCGGACTTCATGCCTGTTGCTCCCATCAATCACCACGAGCAGGCCGGTATTGGGTGGTATTCGCCCGAGATTTTCAGCGTACATCACCAGTTGTAACGAATCTCCCAAACCAGGCTGGGTATAAATGGTATAGGTAATTGCTTTTTCACTGAGTCCCCGCTTTGGAATTATGATCTGCCCATTCAGTACAACACTTACGGTGTCGCCATCCACCTGGCCGTTATCATATAGGAATAATACGATACTGTCCGACACAAACCCGATTGTTTGTAAGGTTTGAATCTTGCGGGCGGCCAACTGTGCTGCCGGAGCTGTAATAACCGGGCTAACGGGTTGTAGCGGAGGTGTTGGCACTTTCTCTGCAAACTGGTTGCCTTTCTTAGGCTCGGGATCCCTGGTAGCAGTAGATGAACTAACTACAACGGTTTTCTTTTCGGGTTGTAAGAACGATAATTCTTTATGCAGGCTCAACTGCTCCAGCTTTTTCACAAGAGATGTTTGTGAATGGTTGCTTTTCTTTTTCAATAGAATGGTTCCCTTGTAGGAGGTATTGTTGTATGAACGTGCATTAAAAGGACCCGTTAGCATCAACGACGAATCTTTACCCGTAACCGTCAATACGCTGAACAGCATCATGCGTTTGGATTTGATAGTATAGTTATCGTCTATCAGTTCATCATCTTCAATAGTTAGCTTACCATTCTTGTTTTTTATTTTCATTGATTTAAGGCCGGAATTGGGCACACCATTGATGGTGAAAGTAGTAAGAGAATAACCTGATAATTTATTTTCAGCATTACTTATTACCAGCTCGTAGGGAAGTTCGTTGCCCTGTGTATAGATAGTACCCGTCCAGATACCGGTTACATCCTGGGCTATTGTTGAAATGGGTAAACAAAAAATGAGGAAAAATGCTTTCATAAAATAACCCAGGTAAAATACAAAAATAGTTTTGCTTTGGGGTTCAATTACCCCAAATCGTTTACTCCTGTCTGGCCTTGTTTTTGTCCCGATCTTATTTGAAGTATGGTAAATAAACGTGTTAACATTTTATGTGATTTTTTATGAAGTGGATACCATTAACCTCTGAAAAACAATTGCTAGAGATTGTCGAACTCTCAGCAGACAAGCCACAGGTAATTTTTAAATATTCTACACGTTGCTCATTGAGTGATCTGATCAAAGACCGGCTTGAAAGAAAGCCTGTTACCCTTTCCATGGACTTCTACTTCCTGGATCTTATAGCTTACCGCGCCCTCTCCGACAAGATTGCACGTGAATTTAATGTTCATCATCAATCCCCACAGGTACTCCTCATAAAAAATGGGGAATGTGTGTATGATGAAAGTCATGGAGGCATCCGGATGGACGAGATCATCGCCCAGGGAATGGCAGTATGATCATACAACGAATTGCTAAGCGCCTTTGTCAACACTGGGTATGAAACCTATAATCTCCCTGTTGCTTAGTCTTGTTGCATTCAGTGCGTGTAACCATCAATATGATAGTCCTTTGCAGGGCACCTGGAAACTTACCGAAGTTTATGACAAGAGTACCGGTCTGTCTTCATCACCTCCCGAATCGGGAAGCAAAGCCATTATATTAACCCTTTCCGCTTCTACCTATCATGGCAATACATTCGTAAATGCATTCAACGGGGAAAGCTATGAGACAACAGGGAGCGACGGCATCACTTTCTGGAGTCTCAACACAACCAAAGTAGCAGAAGATACATGGGGTACTGCATTTTATTCTGTGTTATCGGCATGTATGCTCCAATCGGTACTCCCCTGTCAACCTTCAAGATACCAGATAGATGGACGCACGCTTACTATAAAAAGTCCACTGCGATACGATATTAAACTAAGACGGTTATAATCCAGGGTTCAACGCCCTGTGGAATTATTGTCTTTTTTTGCCTGCTTTTTTGGACTTTTTGTCGACTCGTCCATGGCCGGATCACCCCTCTTTTCACTATTCCCTCCCGAGGCAAGTTTACGACCCTGGCTGGATGTTCTGCCCGTATCACCGCCACGCGCGGCTTTTGAATCACCTTTGTTATTTTGCTTTTCCATATATCTGTTTTATACATAGTTTCTAAAATCGTGCCGCGGGATTTTTTCCACCTTGTTAGGTGCGTGAATATGGCATTGTTTTTTTATTAGGCCTTACAAACAAGGGCTATGCCGTCTATGGTCATATCAGGATTTAAATACGATGTGGACACACAGGTGTTGCGCATATACTTCGTGTCGGGCATGGTATACGACTATAAAAATGTACCGCATCATGTGTACGAGGCCATGACCAAAGCATTTTCAAAAGGCACTTACCTTAATCGTTATATTAAGGGTCATTATGACTTTGAAAAAGTGAACTGACTAATTCAGTATTATCTTTAGTCGTAATCAGCAAATATGCCGGGTCCTGTTATTTACATTATGGGTGTAGCTGGAAGTGGTAAAACAACCATCGGGAAAATGTTGGCCGACCGATTAAGCATACCCTTCTTTGATGCAGACGATTATCATTCTTCTTCCAACAAAGAAAAAATGAGGAATGGGATTGCTCTTACAGATGAAGATCGTGCGGATTGGTTGGCTTCTGTCAATGCCATTGCAATCGCCAATAGTCGTATTGATGGGGCTATTATTGCCTGTTCAGCATTGAAGGAAAAATACAGGGCAGTGTTAGAACGTGAAATCGCAACAACTGTAACATGGATATGGCTCCAGGGGGACTTTGAACTTATTCAAGCTCGCATGCAAGCGCGTCAGGGACACTATATGCCCCCCAGCCTCCTTCGCTCCCAATTCGAAATACTCGAACCACCCGCAAATGCCACTATAATCAGCATTGAAAAAAAACCTCTAGAAATTATTGATCTTATAACAACGTCGCTTAAAAATAAACGAGATAATAGTGAATAGATAATAGTGATCTATTTCGGGATTTTCCAACATAGATCACTATTATCTATTATCTAATCAACTATTATCTACAATGTATCTACTGATATTGAATATACACTGGCTGGGGTTTCAATTTCAATAACTCTTTAGGAGTAAGTAGCCGCCCGTTATTCTTCGTGTCATTCTTATAAAAAATCTTGAATCCTGTAAATTCAACAGGCTCTTTATAAATATACTGTTGGTATGTATTGATCTTTCTTGCAGGTTCGCCCCAGCCATCCATATGCATCACGATTTGCACTTCGGGTAACTTTTTTATTTGTTTTGTGTTGGTTACCATCCCCTGGGTAAAGCGGTGAATAACCAGGATCTTAGGTGGTATGTTCGCTTCTTTTACCAAACTAGCCAGGTAGCTGGTGGCATAGTTGATGTCGGTTGCATCAAATGTACCGATCGCGGCCCCGGGTTTTTGCCCACCTTTCATTGAAAATTCAGGATCGATGCCGAGGTGTACATTCGGCATCCTGAGATATTTTTCAAACTCTGGAATTTCTGATTGCAGTGTGCTTAATCCTACCTGGATATCAATAAAAACAAGCGCGTTGATTTGGCTGGCCATATTGATCACGGAATCGATCTGGTGAAAAGGCATACGCAAACGATATTTGCCACCCTTACCCGGCGCGTTTTGCGCGGTGACAGCGATATAATGCAATGCCGGTATTACTTCAATCACAGAATCTGCATCCTGCCATGCCTTTACTTCACCCTGGAGCTTCTGCAGTACTTCTTTTTTCGGAAGCTCACCCAGAATTCCCATGCGTGTCGAATACAGGTTGCCGTAGTAGGCAATTACTCTTTTATAAGGGAAGATTGCTCCTTCCAACGGTGATTCTTCGGCCAGTTTCCAACGACCGGAAGTATCACCGTTAATTATATGGGTCATTTTTTCCTTGTAGTCGGGAGTGGCAGGAATGATTGCTTTTGTCGGAGGAGGTGCGGGATTTGCCGTAGTTGTATTGCCCGCAACACCCACGCCAGCGCTTTCAACAGTGCGTTGACGAAAAGCAAATAATAAAGCGATGAGTACAATCAGCCCTATAAAAATAAATACAAGGGCCTTTTTGGATGCTAGCTTACCGGGTACAGGAAGTGTAGTAGTCTGTTTCATAGGTTAGATATTGGTGCTGTAAATTAATTCCTTTTTATTTACAAGAAAGACAAATACCCTGCCGAAGCTTTTCCCGTGGTCGGGTAGTGCGCTTGAAGCCGTTTGTCCCGCTTATTTCATTTTCATCCACAATGCCGTTACACATTACTCAAAAAATGATAGTATTGCTAAAACGTCGAAGGAGGCATTTTATGATTAGAACCCTCATAATTAGTTTGCTTGTCCTGGTCATCGCATCGTGCAACAAGAATGATGACGATGAAGCCACGATCCTGGGCCACTGGCTGGTTGAAAACTATACCGAAAAAGAGTATGATAATAACATGCTTATCAATACGGTTGTAGAGCCAGGTGGGGGAATAGCGTATGAGTTTCGAAGCAATGGCGAATTGATAATAACAACACCTGGTGAACCTGCGCAATCCTATTTCTATACCCTGCCGGCAGAAAATAAAATTATCATCAGCGGCCAGGAGTTTGAGCTCAGGGGGCTTACCCTAAGTGCGGTTGCCCTGTATGCAAGGGATGATTTTGGACCTGGATCATACGAGGAAGCAATTATTAATTTGCGACGCTGATACAAATGTGGAAATGTGAAATGTGGAGATGTGAAAATTAGTCTTTGTTAGTAACGAATAAGTGCATTTGCGGCCAGCATTTCCACACCCGATAGCTATCGAGCCTCACATTTTCACATTTGCACATTTCCACGTTGCCCTCATTCTTTAGGTAATTCGATAGAAAAGGTCGATCCTTTTCCATCTTCAGATTCAAACCAGACTCTTCCCTCAAGCAATGTTACCAACATTTGCACAATATGCAGACCCATGCCTGTTGAAGCTTCTTTATTTAATCCATCTCTACCCGATGGTGTTCTTTTGTCGAATAACCTTGCCTGGAGCTCTTTGGGAATACCGATCCCATTATCTCTTACACTGATGATAAAGGTCTTTTCCATCTCTTTTACGATAATATCGATCTCACCTCCATCCGGTGTAAACTTTATGGCATTCGAAACCAGGTTGTGAATTATCTGGAAAAATTTGACGCTGTCGGTATTAATATCAAGGTTTTGCAGATCAGTGAGTAGCCTGAATTTTTTGTTCTTGTTGGTAGCAACCATCTTCTCCAGTGTAGCCATTATACGGTCGAGTACATCAAATCGTGACTTCTTAACATAAATTCTCTCCGACTCCATGTGTTCTTCGCGCAGAAAATCATTGATGATGTCGAGGCATTCCTGTATGTTGGATTGAATAAGGTGTAATTCGGAATAAATTTCTCCCGGCATTTTATCCTTATAAGTTTGTTGCATCCAGCGCAGGATATTTTGCGACAAATTCAGGGGACCCGAGAGATTGTGGGTCATCATATCCAGGAGCGTATCCTTTTTAGCGCCGTAGTTTACGATATAGTCTTCGTGTTCTTTATTCTTTGTATAGTCTTTTACGATCCCGGCAATATACTTAGCATCGTTGATAAGGTACGCATCACAAGCCAGGTGCTTCACTACGCCATTGGAATAGTGCAAACGGAACTCGGCATTCGAAATCGTTTTATCCTGTATCAGGTCTTTGTACCGGTGTTTGAGATAAAAGCTGTCTTCAGATCTTATAAAAGGAAGAACTAACCGTGGTTGCTCTAATAAAAGTTGCTGATCGCTATTGAAGATTTCTGCGAAAGGCTTGTTGATATAATTGAACTTTCCATTGTTGAGGTCATATAAAAAGAAGCCGTCTTCTGAAAGTTCCCCGATATGGCGGATAGCATCTTGCAATTATTGAAATTTAATTTTTTAAAAATCCTCTTGCTGCGGCAAAAGCAACGAGCTCTGCGGTATTTTTAACCCTGGCCTTTCCTGCCATATTCTTACGGTGCGTTTCCACGGTCTTTTCCGTAATAAAAAGTTCACGGGCAATATCTTTGGTCGAGTATCCCTTGCCCAGGAGGTCAAGCACTTCACGTTCCCTGCTTGAAAACAGATCTTTTTCACCGCGTAACGTGTCTACAATTCCTTCAAGAAACTCGTTCAAATTCTTTAGCTTCTTCGAAGTTTCAGTACAAATGTATTTCTTTCCTGTGTCAACTGTCTTAATTGCTTTTACCAATTCTTCATAACCAGCTTTCTTGGAAACAAATCCCATGGCACCGGCATTCATGATGCGCGCAACCCTGTCGGCATCATCATATACAGAGTGTGCCACCACTTTTACGGAAGGAAAGTTTTTATGTACGTATTCGCAGATGGTAAACCCATCCATGGTGCGGCTATCCTCCATGCCGTCCAGATAAATGTCCAGCAAAAGAATGTCGATGTTGAGTGACGGCAGCATTTTTAGCAGTTCTTCACCCTGCCTTGCCTCTCCCACTACCGTGATATTGCTATCCTGGCTTAAAAGAAACCTGATGCCATCCCGCATTATCTTATAATCTTCTAAATGAAATACCCTGATCTTATGGTTCATATGTTCGTTTTCGCGGCTAATATAAACGCTCACTATGACCTTATAAAAATCCATGCCGAAAATCAGGGAAATCCCTGATGATTTAAGTGCGCAAAAGGAACTAACATTGAATTGTTTAATGATAACTGAAATACGACAACTCCGGGTAACCGACGAAAATGATCTGCTCTCACTGAATAGTTTTACACTGCAACTAACTCAGCTTCTGAGCTTGAGCGTACCAGAGCAGATAAAATTTGCAGCAATGATCGTTGGTCATTGTAACCCGGTTTTCGGAATAAATAACGTCACATTCAGTCTTGAAAGACGTGAAAATGAAAGGAATTTTCTTTTAGTAAGGATCGAAAACCCGTTTCAAAAAACAGAAAAACGACTCGAACTCTTTACGATCGGCCATGATCTTCTTCCGGACTTACCATTAACCCTTATCGCACAGGAGAAACTGCCCCATCGCTTACAAGATGTGGAGCAGTTCTCCTTTGCACTTTCACATGAACTAAAAACTGCGCTTACTAAATTGCAACTTGCCGTTTCCTTGTTGGAAAAGGAGGAGCTGACTACACGTGTTTCAAAATTTGTTCGAATAATCAAGCGTTCATCCAACTCCATTGAAACAACACTAATGGATTTGAATCGTGTGCTCGAACTTGGTCACGATTCACAGCGTGTAGTGCAGAAACTCTCGCTGCAGAAAATAATCAATGAAGTAAAAGATGAATTTGCCGACAAGCTGGTTCAAATTCAGGCGACTGTAACTATTGACACAGATCCCGTCGACGAGTTTACCTATATCGGTATTTATCTTCGTACTATCCTGTCCAACCTCATAAGTAATAGCATTAAATATGCTCATCCTTCACGACCATTACAATTGTCGATTGCTGCCGTTCGTAGCGAGCATACACTTATTCTCACGTTAATAGATAATGGCCAGGGTATCGATTTAAACCTCCACGGAAAAAAATTATTTCAGCCCTTTACCCGTTTTTCCAACAAAGCTGAAGGTACCGGCAATGGATTGTACCTGGTTAAAAAAATGATAGAGCGCAACAGCGGAAGTATAGAAGTGGAAAGTAAAATTGGGCATGGCACTACTTTTCGTTGTTATTTGCCGCAGTATGTGGCGCATGCTGCAAGTTTGGAGTCCCTGAGTAGATAAAAGATAAAAGCTAAAAGATAAAAGTGGTATTCAATCGGCCATTCCGACTAAATACCACTTTTATCTTTTAGCTTTTAGCTTTTATCTTTTATCTACTTAAAACCTGCTTCCTAATTACATTCAACGCACCTCCCGCTTTGAACCATTCAATCTGTTGTTCATTATAAGTATGATTCACGGAAATAACATCCTTTGTACCATCGGCATGGTTGAGTGCAACCGTTAAAGGCAATCCGGGTGCAAACGTAGTAAGCCCCAAAATGTCGATACTATCATCTTCGAGTATCTTATCATAGTCAGCCTTATCATTAAAAGTGAGAGCTAGCATTCCCTGTTTTTTCAAATTGGTTTCATGTATCCGGGCAAAACTGCGCACCAGGATTGCACGCACACCCAGGTGCCGTGGTTCCATGGCAGCGTGCTCCCTTGATGAGCCTTCGCCATAATTCTCATCACCTACAACCACGCTTCCAACACCTGCAGCTTTGTATGCACGTGCTGTTGCGGGTACAGGGCCATATTCGCCCGTCAATTGATTTTTTACACTATCGGTGTTGTCGTTGTAATAATTTATCGCACCGATAAGCATGTTGTTACTGATATTATCGAGATGGCCACGGAATTTGAGCCATGGACCCGCCATGCTGATATGGTCAGTAGTGCATTTTCCTTTTGCTTTGATCAACAACTTCAGTCCTCTCAGGTCAGTACCTTCCCATGCAGCAAATGGAGCAAGCAATTGCAATCGCTTAGAATTAGGATCAACAGCTACCTGCAATGCCGAACCATCCTTAGCAGGTTCCTGGTACCCCGCATCCTCAACAGCAAATCCTTTGGGTGGCAATTCAAAGCCTGTAGGTTCTTTCAACAATACTGATTCTCCTTTATTGTTCACCAGTTTATCCGTCAATGGATTAAAAGCGATGGTACCAGCCATCGCCATCGCCGTCACTATCTCGGGGCTGGCCACAAAAGCGTGTGTGCTCGCCAATCCATCATTACGCTTTGCAAAGTTCCTGTTGAACGAGGTAATGATCGTGTTCTTCCTGTTAGGATCATCAATATGACGCGCCCACTGCCCAATACATGGACCGCATGCGTTTGCCAGTACTACTCCGCCCGCATCTTCAAATTCTTTAATGAATCCATCTCTTTCTATTGTAAAACGTACCAGCTCACTACCGGGAGTGATGGTAAATTCGGAAATTGTTTTTAATCCTTTGCTCACGGCGTCTTTAACAATAGATGCACTACGGCTAATGTCTTCGTAAGAAGAATTGGTGCAGGAACCTATCAACGCTACTTCCAATTTTTCGGGCCACCCGTTTGCTCTCACAACCGCGGCCATTTGTGAAATGGGCGTTGCCAGGTCGGGTGTAAACGGACCATTTACATATGGTTCCAGTGTATTGAGGTCGAGTTCCAGCAACTGGTCGTAATATTTTGTCGGATCCTTATACACCTCGGCATCAGGGCGCAGGTGCTCACGAATACCATCAGCCAGGGCTGCCACTTCTTCCCTGCCTGTGGCTTTGAGATATGCGCTCATCTTATTGTCATAAGCAAAGAGGGAACAGGTAGCGCCGATTTCTGCACCCATGTTACATACTGTTCCTTTACCTGTTGCGCTCATGCTGTCTGCTCCTTCTCCAAAATATTCCACGATCGCGCCGGTTCCGCCTTTTACTGTCAGTTGTCCCGCCACCCACAGAATAACATCTTTTGCGGAAGTCCAACCACTCATTTTGCCGGTGAGTTTTACACCAATGATCTTTGGCATTTTTAGCTCCCAGGGCAGGCCGGCCATTACATCTACTGCATCTGCACCCCCCACACCAATTGCTACCATGCCCAGTCCGCCGGCATTGGGGGTATGCGAGTCAGTACCAATCATCATTCCGCCAGGAAAAGCATAGTTCTCGAGTACCACCTGGTGGATGATACCGGCACCGGCTTTCCAAAAGCCAATACCGTATTTATTAGAGATACTGGAAAGGAAGTCATATACTTCACGGTTGGTTTCAATTGCCAGGGCGAGGTCCTTTTTGGCGCCTACTTTAGCCTGGATAAGATGGTCGCAATGGACAGTGGAGGGGACGGCTACTTTACTACGGCCACAGGTCATAAACTGGAGCAATGCCATTTGCGCTGTTGCATCCTGCATTGCCACCCTGTCCGGGGCAAAATCCACGTAATCTTTACCCCGATTATAAGCTATTGCGGGAAGAGCACCATGAAGATGCGTATATAAGATTTTTTCGGTGAGGGTGAGAGGCTTACCTAACAATTTGCGGGCTGCTGCAATTTTGCCCGGCATTTCTGCGTACACTTTTTTAATTAAGTCAAGATCGAATACCATGTGCGATTGTTTAAGAGCTTTAATGTGCGGCGAATTTACTTAAAAAGTCTGAAGTAAGCCGTTAGAACGGGGTAAGACTGTTTACCTGATACGGAATTTTGCGCAGGAAGTTGCACGGAAAACGTGCAAAGTGGGCATGACATTGGGATATATCTCTCCGGGTTTTTTCGTTAAATTAGCGATATGAACAAATTCAAAAATTTTGTCGAATGGAATGCCTTTGGTGTTTGTTCAGCCATAGGCGATCGTATGGGTATTGCCACCAGCAAGATCAGGCAGTATTTTATGTATACCTCCATACTCACGATGGGCTCCCCCATCATATTATATATGATTCTTGCGTTTTGGAAAAATATGCGCCGATATATGAAGGCGGCGAAAAGAAATCCGTGGTACTACCTTTGAGGTCAGATAAAAGATAAAAATTAAAAGATAAAAGTGGTATTTAGTCGGAGTGACCGATTGAATACCACTTTTATCTTTTAAATTTTATCTTTTATCCGAATAATCAACAATCGTCCTTCTTCAGAAATATGGGATGAATAAGTTGTCCGCGTTTGATATTGCCTTCAATTGGTTTTGTTGCGGGCTTGGGCACGTGTGATTCAACAACTTCGCGGTCGTTGGTAACGTGTACTTTAAAATAGGTGCCGTCCTCAGTTCTGACCATCGCCAGAGTTACTTTTTGAAAATCTGTTGCAGTAAAATTGCTATTGCCATCCGCACTCTTCATCGAGCCACTCAATACTTTCAACGTCCCTTTGCTGTCATATTCCATTACGTCAAATTTAAGGTCGATGCCTTTTGCTTTCATTTGCTGGCGAAATTCTTCCAGTTGCTGTTTCTTCGTGTACTTGGTAATGGTAACCAGGATATCTTCCTTGCCGGTAATTACAGCACCATGGTCGTCTATTGCGAGTAAATTACCAGCAACAGGCGCCAGCGGCGCCATCGGCGCTATCACGGTTTGCCCGTTCGAATGACTGACGATTGCAACAGGAGCCACATCGCTTGATTCGATGATTTTGCCCCACTTACTTTCAAATTTCGCCCGTTGTTGTTTATCGGTGAGGTCGTAGGTTTCAGTGGTTCCATTTTTTAAATGAAGCA
>CBFGYO010000102.1:0-15184 GCA_965652975.1 uncultured Chitinophagaceae bacterium
AGATAAAAGTTAAAAGTTGGTTTAGGTCGTAGGTTACCCTATTAGCTTTTTTACCACATAGAATCATAGACACAGAGATCATCATAGACCTTGATGGATAGTTTCCCTTATCAGCTTTTTTATCGCATAGGAGAAGCATAGACAGTATATTTCTAACTTACAAATCAGTACAAAGTATTTTTGAGCAAAAAAACTATGATGATCTCTGTGTCTATGATTCTATGTGGTAAAAAAAGCCAATAACGTCACTCACGACCTAAACTAACTTTTATCTTTTATCTCAACCGAAATCAGAAGTTACCCCAGGTTCTCCGGTCTCATCTGCGGAAAGAATAACACGTCCTGTATTGAAGATTGATTTGTAAGAAGCATGCATAAACGATCTATTCCAAAACCAATTCCCGATGTTGGTGGCATCCCATACTCCAGTGCCCTTAAAAAGTCGTGATCGATAAACATTGCTTCATCATCACCACGCTCCATCAATTTTACCTGGTCTTCAAATCTTTCACGTTGATCGATAGGATCGTTTAATTCGCTATAGGCATTAGCGATCTCCTTGCCATTGATCATCAGCTCGAATCGCTCCACAAGACCCTGTTTGCTGCGATGGCGCTTCGTCAGCGGACTCATCTCTACCGGGTAATCGGTGATGAATGTAGGCTGAACAAAATTCTTCTCACACTTTTCTCCGAAGATTGCATCAATCAGTTTGGCTTTGCCCATGCTTTTATCTGTCTCCACTTTTAATTGACGGCAAACGCTGAGCAGGTGTTCCTCACTCATGTTGCTTACATCAAAACCAGTGTATTCCTTTATTGCATCGAATATCGTGACACGACGAAACGGTGCTTTAAAAGAAATTGTATTGCTGCCAACCTGTACATCTGTGGTACCAGAAACATCCAGCGCCGCTTTTTCAAGCATCTGCTCTGTTGTTTCCATCATCCACAAATAATCCTTATATGCAGTATAAAATTCAAGAATAGTAAACTCCGGGTTATGGGTGCGGTCCATTCCTTCATTCCGGAAATTGCGACTGAATTCATACACCCAGTCAAATCCCCCAACGATCAGCCTTTTCAAATAAAGCTCATTGGCTATACGCAGGTAAAAAGGAACGTCCAATGCATTGTGATGAGTAATGAAGGGACGTGCAATCGCTCCGCCTGGTATACTTTGCAATACCGGGGTATCCACTTCCAATGCGCCCTGTTCATTCAGGTAATTGCGCAAAGAATTAACCAGCTTCGTGCGTTTGATGAATACTTCTTTTACAGAAGGGTTGATGATCAGGTCGGCATAGCGCTGGCGATATCTAAACTCGGGATCGGTAACGGCATCAAAGGTTTCGCCCTCGGCTTCTTTAACAACAGGTAATGGGCGCAGGGATTTGCTAAGTATAGTTAACTCTTTTACATGCACAGATGTTTCACCGGTTTTGGTAATAAAAGCATAGCCTTTCACACCAATAATGTCGCCGATGTCAATTAATTTTTTCCAAACGATATCATACAATGATTTGTCTTCGCCCGGACAAATATCATCGCGGCGGATATACAACTGGATGCGACCATTGGAATCCTGAATAACGGCAAAATTTGCCTTACCCATATCCCGTACGCTCATGATCCTTCCGGCAATGCATACCTCGGCAAATTCTTCCTTTCTTGCTTCCGTATAATTTTCTTTAATAAAAACGGAATTACTGTTGACAGGATACAGCGGGGCAGGATAAGGATCAATCCCCATCATGATCATTTCGGCCAGTTTTTCGCGGCGCAGCGTTTCCTGCTCAGATAGTTGTTGTATACTCATGAATGAATGATGATTGGCGGCTGCAAAGGTACTGGTTAGGAGGGAGGAGACCAACAGGCAAAAAACACGGGCAGTGTCTCAGTTTGAAATTTGTTTTTTCGCTTCTAGGGCAATTGGTTCAACGTCTATCAGTTCTAGTGATTTGACCATTTCCTGAACCGTTGTCTTATACTTTAGGAAATGTGGGGTTTTGATATGAAAATTATACGCGTCAAGGCTTGTATAAATTTCGAAGACACTTATATGTGTAGGGTTATTCTTTTCATAGACAGCGTAAAGCATGAGTACTCCCGGTTCTACCCGTACCGCGATTTCAGCATGTTCTTTAAGGGCTGCTTTATAGCCTGCCAACTTTGTAGAATCAATTACTAATTTAGCTATCCTAATATACTGAGATTTGTCCTGAGCATTTGCCTCATTTGTAGAAAAGAACATCGTCATCAGTATTAAGATAATTAGAGTTTGTGATTTCATTATTTGAACTTGTGATTAGAAACTGTTTACTTTATATTTCAGTCTTTTCTTAGCTGCGAATTCGGGGATTAAGTTATGAATATCTTCTATACTCATAAATTTCTTAGACATCCTGCTGCTATCGCCTATCCGATCGGGTATAATTTCAAACTGAGACATTACCAAAAAAAGGCCAGGTGCCGCTTTGCGACTGTTCTGACCATTAAACCCAGTAATATCAAAATCCTTAGCCAGCTTTTCTCCAATTTTCAATCAGAGGGATAGGTACTCCCTTGTGTTGACTGGCAAAAACGTTTTTGTCCATGCGCTTTTTCAATATGTCTTTGATAATACCGGGCAGCACCATATTTAGAAACACGATAAAACGGTTCCATCTACCGGGAATAATAATCTCACTGCCCCTTAGCATACTTTCAATAGCTACCGAGGCTACATTCTCAGGGTTCATAACAGACCATCGGCCGATGCCCGACAGTGTTTGGTTGCGAACGATCTGGGCCAGCGTTGTGTTCATGCCGCCCGGGCAAATAGTGCTTACGCTAACGTTTTTATCTTTCAACTCCCGGCGGAGGCTTCTCGAAAAGGCGAGGAGGTAAGATTTGGTGCCACCATATACCTGTTTGTTGGGTACGACAAACAATCCTGCCATGCTACTAACATTCAGGATAAATGATCGATTATGCGCACGCAACATAGGGAGGAAGAAATGTGTAAGAAGGGTAGGGGCCACCACGTTTAATGCTATCAGGCGCTGGTAATATGCCGCATCCCGCTCTTCAAACCCGTGTGTGCCACCAATGCCGGCATTATTAATAAGTATATTCACCTGCAGCTCTTTTTCCCGAATAGAGGCGAAAAGTCCTGAACATTCTTCATTATTGCTAAGATCTGCTTCAAAATAAATGGCTTTTACGGCATAATTCTTTTCAATATAATTTTTCAGAGATTTTAATTCTTCACCAGGAAGTGCCACGAGTATAAGGTTCATCCCCCTGCGTGCACATTCTATAGAGAGCGCTTTGCCAAAACCCTCGCTTGCGCCGGTAACCAGCGTATAGACGTTGCTATGCATTTGCTTTAGTTTGAAGATGGATGATTGTCCTGCGTATGCCTTCCGAAAAAGGAGTAATGGAGTATCCCAGTTGCCGCGACGCCTTTTCACAACTCAAGGCCCTGTTTTGCGACAACCTGGTGATGATGCGTGGAGAAATTTGTGTTTGACCACCAACCAGGCGGTTGATAAGAAGGTGAAAGA
Source organism: uncultured Chitinophagaceae bacterium (assembly GCA_965652975.1). GTDB lineage: Bacteria > Bacteroidota > Bacteroidia > Chitinophagales > Chitinophagaceae > CADEDV01. The sequence goes on from CBFGYO010000102.1 coordinate 3,548, forward strand.
AGCTCCAAGCTTTCAACAAATGCATTGGCACCTGTATCAATTTGATTTTCTTACCGGCAAAAGTTTTAATAGTATCAAAAAAACGCAGATAGGAGATATTCTCTCCTCCTAAAATATATTTTTCGCCACCCAGTCCTTTATCCATTGCCAGGAAATGACCTTTTACTACATCATCAACAAAAGCGTAGTTGGCGACAATCTCTTTGCACGATGGTACAAAGCCTGTACCCATGCTCAGTACTTTCTGGATGAGTTTGGTTACAGGATTGCCAGTAGTTAGTGGTCCCGGGCCATATACTCGTGGAGCAGCTACGATAACGGTGTATAATCCTTTTCTACAGTATTCTTTTACCAGTTGTTCGGCCCAATGCTTGGATATTTCGTAATCATTTTCAAATGCCACGAGCCTTGGATCATTTTCACTAACCGGGAATTTACCGGAGGGTCCCAACACGGCGCCTGTACTTGTGAAAACAAATTTTTTAACATTAAGAGAAAGGGCTGCAGCCAACAGAATTCTCGTGCCTTCAACATTTACTGTATAGAAGATTGACTTGTCTTTATCCCTGAACTTTGCAATAGCAGCAGCATGTAAAACTTTTTCACATCCTTCCATTGCAGCTAAAACACTTTTTTCATCAAGAATATCTCCGCGGAAGGCAATGATATTTGGATGCACAGGAAAAAATGGTGAAGATGGATCTCGTACTAGTGCGTGCACAGTATATCCTTTGTTGGCTGCTTCCATCGCTAATAAGTGGCCTATATACCCGGTGGCACCGCTAATGAATAGTTTCATAGTTCGTTTTTTAATTAGTTTAAAAAATGTAGCAGTGGGTGATAGTTATTTAAGTTCAAAGCTTGCTGTGTATAAGCTGTGGTGCAATGATATTTTGGTGCAAAGACCATGCTGGTAATAGTATTCGCTGTAGTTGCCGTCGGGAAACCTGATCTTGTAATGATGCGGTGCAACTTTTATGATATTAAGAAATTGTTGAAAGTTGTCTGAATAAACCTGTCCAATATTTTCAGGTTCACGGTCATACAGATTAAGCATGGTGTATCTGATAGGTGCATGCCCAAGTATTTCTGATTTACTGCCTTTGGTAACGATATAATTTGCACCCGCCAGTGTCATTTTTTTGTTAGCTTTTTCATTCCCATTCATTTTGCGGTACACAAGGGAGCTCACCAGGATACCTTTGTCAAATACCGCCTCTTCCAGTCCAAAAGCTGTGATAAGGAAAATAAATCTTGTTTTAATTTCAGACTGCAGTTTATAGGAGGTTTTCTCACCCATGATTTTTCGCTCCATCGTCATCTTGCCGATTTCGCTACCGTTACGCTTTATTATGTAGTGAAGACGGCTGTCCTGTGCCGATGCAAAGTTGGTTAGCGCCAGGAACAACATAAGGAGCACAAATATTCTTGAACCTTTACGCACAATGTTGTGGAGCATTTCAGCGGTTCGGGGATGACTTACACGAAGGCGCCGGATCAGGAAAAAAATGAGGGTTGGTATCATAAAAAAAGGTTTAATGATTAACTGGTCTTCAATGCAAACTGGCCCTGTGGATCTACTGGCGCATATCGCTTCAATACATCTTTTACACGTTGCCAGTTTTCCTGGTTTTTATAAATTTTGAATACAGGCCTGTTACGCGTGCCGGCGATCAAACTTCCTGCTACAACACCGGTGACTACACCGGTAGCTAATCCCGCAGCTATACCCTCTGCAACAGAATATCCAAAGATCCATGCGTCCGGATCGGCGGTAGCTGCGCCAGCGATTGCCAAGGTTCCTCCCGCGATAAGCGTTGTAATTAAAACTGTATGTCCAAACGAGCGGCGGAGTTTGAGCAAATGGATTTTGCTTACCGGAATTTCTATCATCTTCTTCCCGGCAGTCATTACAAACACCGATGTGTCGGTCACGTGCTGCAGGTGTCCACGGACGATTTTGTTTCCATCGTCACTAAATACTCTTATAAATGTGTTTTTCTGGGAAAATACATTGGTGCAATAGACAATAGTTAAGATGCAGCAGAGAAGTGTTTTCATGATTGTGTTTTGATGTACCGCCCCGCCACCGCGGTGGCGGGATCGGTACTGGTTTAATGATTAATGACAGCGGGCCCCGCCTATTTAAAGGTTATAGATAAAACTTACATAGTACAAGCCACCGATCTGTGGATTGCCATACGCATTCTTGTAATATTTGTTTGTAACATTTGTGCCGCCTATGCGGAACATGGATTTGATTTTAGGAAGTTTATAACTTACCTGTGCGTCGACCGTGGTGAATGCTTTTACTGGTCCATTTGCAAGTTCGCCTTCCCATTCAAAGGCATCCTGCCAGCGCATCATCACATTAAATGAAATTCGTTCGCTTTTGCCCAGGCCTGAGTTTCCAAAACCTGCATTCATCCTGTATTTTGGTGTATTGAAATAGGATTTGAAACCTATCGGCACATCCTTTATTACATCTGAATAAGCATTGAAGAATATTGAATAATTTTTTCCCATGCGGTAGTCCATGCCAAGACCCCAACCATATGTACTTACTTTATTAGTACTATTAATAACTATGGAATAAGCCTGGTCTGTAGCTGGCTGGTACAATCCAATACGACCGAGAAAGTCTTCATACTTTCCAGTGTATGCATACGCATCGATCAACAGTTTATTACCGATAAGACCCTTATAGCCAATTTCGAACGAACGCATTGTTTCAGGTTTGAATTCTTTGTAAGTATATGCGGTTGACGCTGGTACACCATTAACTACTTCATACACCGGGTTTTTTGAGGCATTCATGGTATCCATTACCCATGGCAAACCGCCGAGAAGCAGGTAATCACCCCCTACATTCAGCATTATCCATTGTGTAAGGTTGCCTGGGAAGCGATAAGCGGTTTGATAAGAAAGGCGCAGGTTGTGATCTTTTGCCAACCGCACCAGGGCTGCGGCGCGGGGTGTGAATTTGCCTTTGAAATTTTCGTTTTTATCAAAGCGACCCGACGCAGTTAAAGTAAGTTTATCGTTGAATAAATTTTTGCTAACCTGCACGTATGCTCCCAACTCGTTGATGCGAATAGGATCTTCCGCATCGATAAACAGGGTGCCGTCAGAGTCAAGAATATATTTTTTAAAATTGCCGCCAACGATAATATCGGCAAAACGGATCTTCGAAAAACGGTATTGACCTTCCGTCATCCACAACTGTGATTTTTCTTTAAATAGACCGCCATTTGGTATCGGCGTTTTCCTGACTTTGTCGAACAGTTGTGTAAATTCAGCAGAACCGGGTTTTGGTCTTCCCTGGTCAGCAAAAGAACGCGCCTCCCTGTGAAACTGTGGGGCGCCATTTACAACCGCAGTTTGTGCAATAGTCAAAGCCGCTTCCGGTGTTTTTCCTTCCATGAGTGCCTGCGTATATGCCTGCTGGAATGTAGTTGCGGCTTTAGTTATAAATGCCGAGGTATATTGAGGATACCAGCTACCGGAAATGTTTGCAGGATCAAAACTTCTTTTCCAGCTTTCATTAAAGAACTGTGTCGCTACAGTTGCACTATATGCTTCGCCTGCATCTTCCTGGGTGGTATAGGTTCTAAAAAACCAGTCCTTATGTTTCAGCTCGAATTTGTACTGCCCAATCTTAATACCCTTCAGAGCATACCGGTTGTCGTCAGTATATACCGTGTTTCCGGTGGCCCAGTATCCCATCAATTGTGCTTCGATATTTTCATTGATCTTGTAATGGATGGCCCCGGATAATTTTATATTTTTTGTTTCAGGGTCGATGGTTTCAATTTCGCGATATCCTGTACGAGATACGAGTTGCGGCTGTGTCATAAATGGACTCAATATGGGAACAAGCGCGGGGTTGTTTATTCCTGCCATGAAAGCGCGTATATCCACTTTGGTTTCGTCGCCATAAACGTTTACACCATCATAGTTAGGGTCGCTGTCACGGTTTCCGGCTATAAGCTTGCCGGTGGTGCCGTCACGTAAGTAATTAGAGCTGTCATTGGCCAACCAGTCGGTGGCTTTTACATATTGTGCTCCAATCTTAACGGCGAATTTGGGACTAAAAGCTTTTGCCCAACGTAATGAATAATCGAAGTAAGGCGATGCTTTGCCCCGCTGGCTTTTATCTACATGCATAATGCCCTGTCTTGCCTGCACACTCAGTCCCTCGTATTTAAAAGGATTCTTAGTGTTCATCAGGATAGTTCCATTCATACCACCAGGTCCATAGAGTGCCGAGGAGGCCCCCGGTAAAAGCTCCACGCTTTCTATGTCGAGATCAGTTGGGCCTGTAAAATTTCCGACGAAGAAATTTAAACCTGGAGCCTGGTTGTCCATACCATCGATGAGCTGGTTTACGCGCGTGCTGCCGCTACCATTGAAGCCGCGGGTGCTTGGTGTTTTAAATAGCAGGCTTGATGTGGTAAGATCAACACCCTTTTTGTAAGTAGTGGCGTCGTAGATACTGGTGGTCGGCAATTGCGTGATGGCTTTGCGACCGATGAGTTCAGCAGAAGATGAATAGTCCATAAGCCAGGTAGGAATGCCTTTTGATGAAAGTACAACACCCTCGATGAGGCCGGCGGAAGGATTGAGTGTAATATTTATTGGATTGGTGTGCGCGGCGATCAACTCCAGTTTTTCAAAGCTGATATGTGTTACTTTAAGGGTTACCGGCAACTTACTAACCGTAATATTAAACCTGCCTGTTGAATCAGACCTGCTGGCAGCGCCTGTTTCAGAGATCAGGATAGTTGCATCCGCCACGGGGCTACCCGTTTGTTTGTCTGATATTTTACCGTTTACATTGTAACCCGGTGATGTTTGTGCATTAACGGCGAGCATAAAGCATAATCCAGGGAGTAATAGAATTGACTGTTTCATACAATAGTTTTTTTGGTTCAGTAATATTTTTCCAAAGCGTGCCCAGCTATGAGCGGCTGGCTTTAAAAAGTGAGCTTCTTGCCCGGCGATCGGAGCTTGAAGCTTGTGGCGTGTTAAATGTTGTTGTCATGGTAGTCTGTTTTTGTTACTGCCAAGCTACCATCATGGAAAGCCTATTGGTAATTGAATTTCGCGTTAACAAAACCTTGATTTGCAGGAATTGCAACTAAGAGATGAATTGTGAAATGTGACAATTGTTTATCGCAATCAATTGTTTTTGAATACTCCTTTTGGAGTATTGACTCTTTGTAGAAATTAAGTTAACTTACGAGGAGGCAAGGATTAGTACGCACCATCATAAAATGCCAGCCTACCACCAACCATGTCAAGCGCAAGCGACCAGTCCCAGGACTTCCTATTCCAGCGCATTAGTGAGATGTTGCCTCCCCATGTAACGATGGTGGACGCCGTTTCGGACATTCTTCACGTAAGCAGCGACAGTTCATACCGGCGTATAAGGGGAGAAACTCCGTTGGTATTACACGAGGCCCGGCAGTTATGCAATCATTTCAATTTATCGCTCGACCAGATGCTGAACGTGAAAACGGGATCGGTACTTTTCCAGGATATACGCATCGAAAACAGGCAATATAATTATCGGCAATACCTGCTCGACCTGCTCAGCCAGTTGGAAGGAATCAATAGTTTTATGCAAAAAGAGATCATCTATGTGGCGAAAGATGTTCCCATTTTTCACAACTTCTATTTTCAGCCATTGATAGCCTTTCGCTACTACTTCTGGATGAAAACCATACTCATGCATCCCGATTTTACCAACACACATTTTGATCCTGGTTGTGTAACTACAGAGATCGAAGAACTGAGCCGGAAACTGGCGATGACCTATCACAAGATCCCGGGTTCGGAGATGTGGAACACGGAGAATATTAATGCGGCCATTTCGCAGATAGAATTTTGTAAGGATTCAGGACATTTTAATTCTGCAGCCGACATTAAAATCGTTTACGAAGCATTGGAAGAAACAGTATGGCACATGAAAGCGCAGGCCGAATTTGGCTGCAAATTCATGCCCGGTGAGAATCCTGCCACCAAAAAAGACAATTTCCAGTTTTTCTTCAACAGGGTGATGCTTGGCGACAACACAATATTGGTGATAACGGACCGGATAAAGACCGTATACCTCAATTATGGTTTATTGAATTATATCGTGACCAGGGATGAAAAGTTTTGCAACAATTGTTTCGACGACATACAAAACCTAAAAAAACGATCGACAATGATCAGCAAAACAAGCGAGAAGCAGCGAAATATTTTCTTTGGTATTTTATTATCAAAAGTGGCAGACAGGAAGAAAAAAATTTGAGCGAAAAAAAGAAAAGCAATCACGCAATCAATATAAATGCAGAGCACCAGAGAAGCACTACCTGAAAAAATAACCAGCAATCCATTTCAATACAAGAAACATGAATGTCATAGAAATTCAGCAGCAACTCTTCCAGTTCATCAAAAGTAAATTGCCGGGCGACGCATCTGTTGCGGAAGAAATGGCAAAACAGTTAAGCATTAGCACCGACAGCGCTTACCGGCGTATGCGTGGTGAAAAACAGGTTACTCTCGAAGAATTGCATACTTTATGTACTGCCTATCGTGTTTCACTCGACCAGTTGATGGGAATACAAACCGGCTCATTTATGTTTCAGGGCAATCTCATAGACCCAAAGAGTTTTCGCTTCGATGCCTATCTTACCAGCATCCTGAACAATGTGGCTTATTTCAATAGTTTTAAACGGAAAGAAGTCTATTACATGTGCAAGGACATGCCCATCTTTTACCATTTTCATTTTCGCGAGCTTGCGGCATTCAAATGGTTTTTTTGGTTGAAAACATATTTCCAGTTTCCTGAACTTGCAAAGGCTAAATTCAGGTTTGAAGATTATCCCGACGACCTTTTTGCACTCGATCAAAAGATCCTGACTTTATACAACCAGGTACCAAGCGTGGAAGTATGGAACATTGAAAGTATGAGCATACTGTTTCGCCAGATTGATTTTTACCAGGATGGACATGTGTTTGAATCAGACAAAGACATATTGAAGCTATATGAAGCAGTGGAAAAATTATGGGATCACCTGGAAACACAGGCATCGATGGGGCACAAGTTCGATCATCACGATCCTGAACGGAAACCTTTAGCTAAATATGATATGTACTTCAATGAAGTGCTACTGGGGGATAACAGTATATTGGCGGAACTTGATGACTCCAAAATTTCATTTATCGCTCACTCAACGATCAATTATATCATGACGAGGGACCTGGCGTTTAATGAAAACCTGTATAACCACATTCAAAACCAGATGAAGCGGTCAACCCTGATAAGTGCAGTGAGCGAAAAGGAAAGATCAAAATTCTTCAGGATCATTCGCGACAGGATCGCGAAACGAAAGGACGCCCTGCATGTATAGTATTGCTACCCGTTACGGCACGTAGAAGTCCTCGACCTTTCTAGCAGGACGTTAAAAAAATGTCATTTCAAGGAATTAGCCACTAATTTGGGAACGGAATCCCTGAATTTGCCGTCCAAAACAGGGCTACCTGTAGCCATTATCTGAAAAACTTAATTTATATGATGAAAACTTCCGTTACCGTACTGCTATTCTCCTGCTTATCGCTTGCAACGATTGAAAGTTCCGCACAGTTTAAGCTTCCAAAATTGCCGATAAAGAGCAATAATTCCGGTGTTACATCCGATGAAGCTGGTCGTGGAATAAAAGAGGCACTTACACAAGGCGTAACTACGGCTGTGTTGAACCTGAATAAAACCGATGGATTTTTCGGAAGTGAAGTATATAAAATGTTTTTGCCTCCCGATGCAGTTAAAATTGAAAATACTCTTCGAAAAGCCGGAATGGGTGCGCAGGTAGATAAGGCTATCCTGGCCATCAACCGGGGTGCAGAAGATGCAGTTGCTTATGCAAAACCAATATTTGTGGATGCTATTAAGGAAATGACCTTTGCTGATGCATTGAATATCCTGAAAGGAAATAAAGATGCGGCCACCCAATATTTCAAACAGAAAACCACGGAAAAGTTAATTGCGGCTTTTACTCCATCTGTAAAAACGTCGTTGGACAAAGTTGAGGCAACGAAATATTATGCAGACATGGTTAATACCTACAACAAGTTTCCTACAACGTTTAAAAAAATCAATCCTGATCTGCCGTCCTATGTCGTAGGTAAAGCGGTGGATGCATTATTTGACCAGGTAGCCAGGGAAGAAGCCAATATCAGGGCCAATCCTATAGCGCGCACGAGCGACCTGATGAAAAAAGTATTTGGTTCTAAAATTTAAAGACAATTAGTAGAATAAAAAAAGAGTCCCGGCCTGAATAAGGGCCGGGACTCTTTTTTTATAATTAATGTGGGTTATCAGTTTTTAAACAGGTAGCCAAGCTGGATGCCGAAACACCTGTTCTTGATATCATCATCGGCTTCTCTTGGGTTTAAATTCCTTAATCCCATATTGTAAAAAACGCCGAGGAACGTACTCCCAAAGCGCATTCCACCCACGACATTTACACCATAATCGAAACCTTTGAAGTCGTTTTCGATGGTTTTGCCAAACAATACGTCTACATAGTTACTTTCACCTTCTTTAGGCTTGGTAACTTTTTTGGAGGGCAGGTTAAAACTCAGGGATGGGCCAGCTCCAACATAAAAATTAGTCTTACCGGTGGGGTTTAGGGTATAAGTAAAGTTGAGTAAGGTTTCAGCATAACGCAAGGCATAGAAAATCTTCTGATTTGCATCTTCCCTGAAAAGATTTCCTTTTTGAACATAATTGAGCTGCGGCTGAAAAGAAAAGTTATTTCCGATGGGCATATCTATAATCATTCCTCCCACGAAACCGGTCTTTACGCTATGGTTCATTTCATTATAGGGACTGGATATATCGCTGATAGTAAGGCCACCGGTGACACCTACTCTTACATCCTGCGAAAAACCGTTCTGCTGGAAAATCATTAAGGCAATGCATACAATCAAACATGCTTTTTTCATAACAGTTGTTTTGGTACCTACTCGTTTCGCTTTTCGGTAACGGCGCCCTACTCTTTCCGGGATTTTCGGGATGGTCCCTGCAGCCAGCTCCTGGGATGGCATCATAAAAATAGGGGAATCTTGTTTTTTGAACAATCTAAATCCCAAACCAGGTAATTAAATGAGAAAAAGTGAAAAGAATCAAAGGAGTGCACATGCCGATATTACCTTTTTGTCATTTTTAAATAGAAACGCCAAATTTCAACTCAGCCAATCTCTTTTAAGCTCTTAGCTTAAATTTGAACCATGGAATTTCAAAATGCGGGCATCGACATCTCACAGATCCCCAGGGCCGAAGACGTACCCTTGCAACCAATACATCCAACTTACCTCAAAGTATTAAAGGCGCAATGGGCACTTGCCTGGCTTGTAGTCGTTGCTATAGCAGCTGTTTTTATTTATTTTTCAAAAAACCTTCATCAGCCCACCTGGATAGCATTAATAAGCCTTGCAATCTTAGGTGGATCATTGCTCAACTGGGTACTTATAAAACGTTCATTCCAACGAAAAGCTTACGCGGTACGTGAGCATGATATTATGTATCAAACGGGCTGGCTTATACAATCACTTAGAATTTGTCCTTTCAACAGGATACAGCATTGCAGCGTGGAAGTAGGTTTATTTGAAAGAAAGTATGGCCTGGCCACGCTTTCGGTGTTTACCGCAGGGGGCAACGAGGCAGATATGAAAATACCCGGACTTACGACAGATGCGGCGGCAGACCTGCGGGAATTGATAACCAGGAAAACCGGCATAGATGCAAGTACGTCCTGAATGGTCACAACCTCAACGACAGCCCGGCGCAGCCATACTGATCGTTTTACATAAAGTAATACTTGAGCTGTTCAAGAGGCTTTGGCCACTTTTGCTTGTATGGTTTTTCCGCTCCAAAAGCAATAATGGCAGTAACCTGGATATGATTATCCTGGGTATTTCGGTGATTATATTTATTCTTTCGCTGCTGGAGTATTGGTTTTTCAGGTTTAGTATACCTGCTGAAGAATTGGTAATAAGAAAAGGATTGCTTGTGAAGCGAACGATCATCCTGCCTTTGCATAAGATTCAATCTGTACATATTGATCAAAACTGGTTGCACCGCCTTCTCAACTTATCGCAAGTGTCATTTGATTCGCCCGGGTCAAAAAATACCGAAGCAAAAATTACCATGCACAAACAGCAGGCGCTGGAGTTTCGTGACTTCATACTTGGTTCCGGGGCGGGGATGGAGAGCAAAGAGTTTTCAGTGACGCCTCCCTTTTACACGATGGAACCTTACGACCTTTTTCGATTAGGTCTATCGGCCAATCACCTCGAAGCCTTTTTTATATTGCTCGCATTTGGAATTTCTGTGATGGATGATATACAACCAGTTATTGGTAATCGATTTGACGGAGCAATTGAATGGTTTAGTGAACAGGCGGCTACACAGGCGTTTTCTGCGATACTAGTGCTTGCAGTAGTGTTGTTGGTAATTTCGGTTGCAGCTTCCTTTACTCGCATCATATTGAAGTATGCAAACTTCAGCATCTCCAATGCAGGTAAAGGTTTCCAGATTAAGGGAGGACTGATCAATTCAAAGGAAAAGCTTGTGCCTTTTAAAAAAATCCAGTTTATATCATGGAAAGCAAACTGGATACGGAAACAGATTCCCTATTATCTTCTTCAGTTCCACTCTGCGGGACACGAGGAAACCAGGCGGAAATGGGAAATAAATGTTCCCGTTACCCGCAGTAGCCTGATCCCTGTTTTGCTGGAACACTATCATGCGTTGTTACCCGATGATGTGCCCGCTATCAGGATGCATAGAGAATTTGTTTTTCGGAGAACTTTATTTGCCGGGATAATACCGGCCTGTGTGCTTGCATTAAGTTTGTCGACAATGTTTGGATGGAGTGCGTTGTGGTTTTTTTTACTGGCGCCTTATATGCTTTTAACATCGTGGCTCTTCCAGCGAAACTTTAGACTAAGATTAAGTAAGGAAGCAGTGCAGGTGCATCATGCCGTATTTGGTAAAAAGGTAAGTATCCTGTTGTGGCATAAAATACAATCTGTGAAATTGAGACAAAGTATTTACCAGCGTCGTAAATCGCTAGCCACAGTTCACCTATATACCGCGGGAGGGGTAATCAGGGTGCCTTTTATTACACTTCAACAGGCACAGCAACTTCGGGACTATGCATTATTTAAGATTGAGAGTGAAAGGCGAAACTGGATGTAAATATTATGTTGCGGCCAGTAATACCTGCCATGCTTCCTGCACTTTTCCAGCATCAAGTAATTTCTTTGCATAAGCATGTAACTCTTTTTCCATTTCATCGGGACTGATATTGTAGTACTGGATTATTTGTTTCAGGTGATCGTCATCGAATGCAGGATCGATTACGGGCATTTCGTGCACATTGGCAAGTTGCCCCAGGTGATTACCTGTAAGAATATTGCTATTACGGAGATTGGCAGGCAACGCATCGATACCGATACCAATCTGCGTGTTTGGTTTTTCTACCTTGAAAAGATTTTGTTCATTTACTACGCAATACCAGTCGCTGCCCAGCCGTGCTATATGATTAATACGACGCTGATCCATTTTTTTGTTTTCATCTAGCA
>CBFGYO010000103.1:0-15145 GCA_965652975.1 uncultured Chitinophagaceae bacterium
CCAATAAATGAATCGAGTTTTAGGAACTTTTCCAACGCCCCGTTAGGGGCAAAATATCGGTAGAAACAGGATCTACACTGTTTAACGCCCCGTAGGGGCAAAATATTTGAGTCCAGTAATTCCATGTTCTTCAGTATTTGTAGTCAATCGATGACTAGGAAAAAAACAATACCAGTGTTTTTTTCAACATTGTTTTTGATGATTGCAAATGTATCCTTGCTGAAATTATTGCCATGGCAAATACTTACACACAAATACATATCCAGTCAGTTTTCGCAGTAAAATACAGAGCATGTATAATTCAACCGCAGTGGGAATGTGATCTATATAAGTACATAACCGGTATAATAAGCCATTACAACCATAAGGTATTAGCTATTAATGGGATGCCAGATCATTTACATTTGTTTTTTGGAATGCGCCCCACACAGTCTCTGTCAGATTTGCTGGAGGAAGTAAAAGGAGCATCCTCAAAGTGGATAAACAACAAGCGCCTTACAAAAGGCCATTTCGAATGGCAAAGTGGATTCAGTGCATTCTCTTATAGTAAAATGGATTCGAAAAATGTTATTGGCTACATCGAAAATCAAAAAATTCACCATAAAAAGATAAATTTTATGGATGAGTATAAAAAAATGCTAACTGAATTTGAGGTAGATTTTGATGAAAAATATTTATTCAAAGAATTGCAATAGTATGGTTTGTGATTTTAAGGGAAATGAAGTGATTCCAAATATTCGACACCGAAATAATCTGAGCTACTCCATATTTTGCCCCTACGGGGCGTCGAAGAGTATTTGCTAATTTTTCTACCGATATTACGCCCCTACGGGGCTTAGGAACTTAGCAGCGACCTACACAATGACGCTAAGTAAATAAGGCGTAAAGGCATGGTCGAGATTTCGAACGCTATTTAAATCGAAAAAGAAATAATTGTTTTATTTTCCACTAAATATTCCTGCAGCCACTCCAACTGCTTTTCTTTCATCACTAGCTCGAGCGTAACGATCAACAGGCCACTTTTCAATTCCAGCTTCCGCTCTTCTACTTTTATACCGCGGTTCTTTAGTATCCCAATGATAACATCCTTTTCATCCCGCTGATTTTTTTCAATCTCCACCTCCAGTATCCGTGATTTCTTTGGATTGAATGCTGCATTTACAATAGGAGTAAGTACAAATATGGTCAATAGAGCGGCACCCATGAAGGTAGCAGCCATATAAAATTCGCCAAAGCCAATGCTGGTGCCGATGGCCGCTGCCAGCCAGATAATACCGGCCGTAGTAAGTCCCGAAACAGTTATGCCATCTTTGAAAATAACTCCTGCTCCTAAAAATCCTACACCACTTACGATATACGCCGCGATAGCAGTACCACGGTCCGCACCACCAACCTTATAAGAAATTATTGAAAACAATGTAGCGCCCAGTGTGATGATCGTAATCGTCTTTAATCCTGCAGCCTTGTCTTTTAATTCCCGCTCCAGCCCAAGTATCAACCCGGCTGCAACTGCTAACAGTGCTTTGTATATATCAAGTATCTCCCAGTGATCCATCATATCTTATTCAAATAATTCAGGCTGCTTGTTGCTGTCTTTGGAAGGCACCCATTCCATTTCCACGCTTTTGCTATAATCCACCAGCTTGGCACCAACGGCTTTCCAACCCATCACTTCCACCATCTTCGCTATTTTAAATTTCGCCTTACGTACCTGCGCGCCCCTGCCCTGCTGAACAGCAAGTATTGGCTCTTCATCCGTTGTCACCGCTTCCACATAATTGCCGTCGCCCTCCTTGATAAAAAGAAATTTCGACTTCAACGTTGTGGTCTCAATCTTAAAGCGCTTCACGATATACTGTTTCTTATCATTATCTACATACACCGCGGTGATGATCTTTTCGGGATTGAACTTACCAATGGACAATACTTTTTCCGGGTCAAACTTCTGCGTCATTTCCTGGTCGGTAATTTCATAGTTGCCATCGGTATATATTACCAGAATTTTATCTTCCGGTTCAAAACTTCCGAGGAACAGCGATTTTTCCTCTGCGCTCAGGCGTCCAAATTTATCATCAAACCAGAGTTTACGTCCACTGAGCGTGGCTTTGCCCGCTTCTTTGAATTTTACGGACTTGATCGGGTATCGCGTTACCTGGTTACCCATGCTGCTACGTCCCTTAATAGCCAGTTCTTCAAAATAAAAATCAAATTCCTTTATGCGTGCCGATGATGAGGGGCTGAGTACAATCTTTACCACCTCAGCTTCGCCGTTTGGATTTACACTCAGGTAATGCACTTTGCTCTTTTCATCGCCCCTGGTAAGATCGTATTCCTTTTCCCGCGTAACGCCAGTTACATTAAAACGCTTGGCATAACTAATACCGGCTTTGCCGTCGGAATAAATCATGTTGTAGGTAGTACGCTCATCATTTTTCTGAAACACGGCCACATGCATGATATCCTTTCCTATAAACGTTTTGTCGGATACCTTCACCACTTTCATAATTCCACGCTTGGCAAACACGATAATGTCATCCAGGTCGGAACATTCAAAGAGAAATTCATCCTTCTTCAATCCTGTGCCGATAAATCCCTCTTCCCTGTTTGCATATAATTTGGTATTGGCAATCGATACATTCTTTGCCTCGATCACTTCAAACTGCTTTATTTCTGTTTTGCGTTCCCTGCCCTTGCCATACTTTTTCAACAGGTTTTCATAATAAGCCACGGCATAGTCCACGAGGTTATTAAGGTCGTGTTTAACGCTTTTGATCTCGGCTTCCAACCCTTTTATCTGGTCGTTGAGTTCATCAATATCCAGTTTGTATATCCGCCGAACGGGTTTCTCCGTTAACTTTATGATGTCTTCCCGGGTAATGGCCCTTTTCAATTGTTTTTTAAAGGGCACAAAAGCTTTATCAATTGCCTCCAGCACCTTGTCCCAGGTTTCATGCTTTTTCTCCAGCTCTTTGTAAATCTTTTCTTCAAAGAATATCTTTTCAAGCGATGTATAGTGCCATTTTTCCTGCAACTCACCGAGCCGGATCTTCAATTCTTTTTCGAGCAGTTCTTTTGTTTTATCCACCGATAGTTTCAGCAGTTCCTGCACTCCCAGGAATTGTGGTTTCATCTCAACTATCACGCAGGCGTTGGGTGATATAGATGTTTCGCAGTCGGTAAATTTATACAACGCATCGATCGTAATATCCGGTGATATTCCTGGTGCGAGGTCTACCTGGATTTCTACCTCGGCTGCAGTGTTATCTGTAACTTTTTTGATTTTGATTTTGCCCTGATCGTTTGCTTTTACGATGGATTCCATCAATTGCGTGGTGGTAACGCCGTAGGGAACACTTTTAATCGCTAGTGTTTTTTTATCCAGTTCTTCAATATGTGCCCTCACTTTTACCTTGCCGCCGCGTTTACCATTATTGTAATCGGCGACATCTATCATACCACCTGTGATGAAGTCAGGATATAATTCAAAGCGCTTGCCGCGCAAATATTTAACGGCGGCTTCGATCAGTTCGCAAAAATTGTGGGGAAGAATTTTAGTCGAAAGTCCCACAGCAATACCATCAGCTCCCTGGGCAAGCAGCAGTGGAAACTTCATCGGCAGGGTTACCGGTTCATTTTTTCTTCCATCGTAGCTCAGTTGCCATTCCGTGGTCTTGTTGTTAAAAGCTACTTCGAGCGCAAATTTGCTGAGGCGTGCTTCGATATAACGTGCCGCGGCGGCATCATCACCCGTGCGCACATCGCCCCAGTTGCCCTGTGTATCTATCAGCAGGTCTTTTTGCCCCATGTTTACCAATGCATCCCCGATCGATGCGTCGCCATGGGGGTGATATTGCATTGCCTGGCCAATAATATTCGCCACTTTGTTATAACGTCCATCGTCCATTTCCTTCATTGCATGAAGGATGCGACGCTGCACTGGTTTTAATCCATCTTCCAGTGCTGGTACAGCGCGTTCCAGGATCACATAAGATGCATAATCCAGGAACCATGTTTTGTATTGACCGGTAAGACCACCATCGCTATGAGGAAGCTGGTGAGCTATTTTTGATTTCGCCATTTATTTAAACCTGTCTGTTGTTTTATAAAATTAGTTACCTCGGTTGTAGGCATACCCTCACCTGTTTACCTCCTGCTCTTCAGCCTGTGCAGTTTCCTTTTCTTTGCCAGGAAGTTTTACATCAAACTCTTTCCAGCTTTTGGATACTTCGCCCATCACTTCTATCCGGCCTGCAGCGATCATCTTTTTCATCCTGGTCATCAGGAATAGATCACCCGTCTTGATCTTCATACGATGCAATGTGTTGGTGAGCACACGGGTTGCTTTTTGCCATTCAGGTGTGATATTTTTAAGTATCTCACTATCATAAAAATCTTCTTCTTTCCCCACAATCTTCTTTCCTCCTTCGAGTATTCTCACCATCGCATTTTCATCCACCAGCTTCTTCCACTCGTCGGGGTCTACTTCAAATTCGCTGAGCGTAACAGGACGTGCCAGTTTTTTCGCTTTCATAAATTCTTTGGCCGGAATCTCATGTATCCAGGATGGATAAAAAAGCTGGCCTTTTTCATTGATAAAAGGCAGGTTGTTCATGTACAACACCATTACCCGGCCCTGGTAATCCTTCAACTGGGGTATTAACCAGTAATATCCGGTTACGTCGTGCTGGTTTTGCCCCATCCATATCCAAACTGCTTCCTCTGCGTTTTCCTCGAGTTTTGTCCTGATATCTTTTACTGTAAGCCGGTCGTCAAAACTTCCTGCCAGGTCTTCCTTATAAGGTGAGCCCTGCAATTGTCCCTTCCACCATTCCAGCCGGGCATTCCAACCTTCCTCTGTATCGAGCCCAGTAAGCGGGCCCACACCAAACTCATCGCGAATCTGGATCACCTCGCCCGTCAATTCAGGATCGAGCTCCATCACCTTCTGCATCAGTTCCACCTCGCTCTCATTAAAAACAATGTGTATCATAACTATTTTTTTATTTTAACTGCAACAAATAAATAATTATTGGCGGCCCCGATCACTTCATAGTTTACATAAAAACTTTCGGTAAACATTTTAAAGGCCATAAACTCATGTTTAGGTACCGCAAATTCGTCAAACAACAATATATCCCCATCGTTGAAGTAGCGATATAACTGGGATAGTGAAAAAAGCGTCGCACTAAACAGGTCTGCATCAAGGTGTACCAGTTTTCTTTTTCCATTGTTATATTTTTCCAGGAATGGCACCAGTGTGTCCTGGAATAATCCTTTATAAAACGTTGCCCGTGGATCCGAGATATTCAACGATTCAAGCGCTACCGCCATCGATCCTTTCTCAAAATGTCCAAACGATTCGGGAAGGCCTTCAAAAGTATCAAAGCCATAAAATCGCGACGATTCATTCTTATTATGTTCCAGCCACCAGCGAAAGGAGTTGCCGCCGCACACACCAAACTCGAAATAATCAAGCGGAACATGCTGCAGGTTCTCTGCCTTACTGATTTCCGCATACAATTTTTCGCGACGGTGATAATCCCAATCATCCTGGTACCAGTCGTTATATCCTTTCACCGCGGTGTGTTGTCGCCACTTGCTAAGTTTAGACATGTACACCGTGTTTGTCAATAACCCTGTAAATGGTTCGACGATGCCATGCAGCCGCCATTTCATGAACAGCGACTTTGATTTACGTATTATATCCAGCTTTGTCATGCCTCCGCGATCTCCTCAGCTTTATCAAGCTCCACCTTGAGGTTATTAATAATAAACTCCTGTCGTTCCATCGTGTTCTTTCCCATATAATACTCCAACAATTGCTGGATATGCTCACCTTCTTCTACGCGCATCATCTGCTTGCGCATATCGGGTCCGATGAACTGTGCAAATTCATCGGGACTTATTTCACCCAATCCTTTGAACCGGGTGATCTCAGGTTTTGTTCCCAGCTTTTTGATAGCTGCCTGCCGCTCGCTATCATCAAAGCAATAAATTGTTTCCTGTTTATTTCGTACCCGGAATAAAGGTGTTTCCAGGACGTACACTTTTTCATGTTTCACCAGGTCGGGAAAAAACTGCAGGAAAAAAGTCATAAGCAGCAGTCGGATATGCATCCCATCTACATCGGCATCGGTTGCTATTACAACATTATTAAAACGCAATCCTTCCAGTCCCTCTTCGATATTAAGTGCATGTTGCAGCAGGTTGAACTCTTCATTTTCGTACACTACTTTTTTTGTAAGTCCAAAGCAATTGAGTGGCTTACCGCGTAAACTGAACACTGCCTGGGTTTCCACATTCCTTGCTTTGGTGATCGAGCCGCTGGCACTATCTCCCTCGGTAATGAAAATGGTGGTTTCATTTTGCTTTGCTATAAACTCTTCCCGGTTTTTTGCTGGTGGTTCCTCATCAAGGTGATAGCGACAATCTCTTAATTTCCTGTTGTGGAGGTTTGCTTTTTTTGCGCGTTCATTCGCCAGCTTCTTGATACCGGCCAGTTCTTTTCGTTCGCGTTCACTTTGTTCTATACGCTTTTTGAGCGCCTCCGCTGTAGCCGGATTTTTATGTAGATAGTTGTCGAGTTCTTTTGAAAGAAAGTCGCCCACAAACTGTCGCATGCTAGGACCGTCTACGTCCACGTTTTGCGATCCCAGTTTTGTTTTTGTCTGGCTTTCAAATACAGGTTCTACAACTCTTACGGACACGGCCGCCACTATGCCGGTCCGGATATCGGCGGCATCATAATCTTTTTTATAAAAATCGCGTATCGTTTTTACATATGCTTCGCGAAATGCCTGCTGGTGTGTACCACCCTGCGTGGTATGCTGACCGTTTACAAAACTGTATATATCTTCTCCATACTCGTTGGTATGAGACAGTGCTACCTCTATGTCGTTGCCACTAAGGTGAATAATTGGATACCTGATTTCATCTTCATTGGTTTTGCGTTGCAATAGATCAAGCAATCCATTCTTGCTCACATAAGTTTTCCCGTTAAAAATGATCTTCAGTCCCGCATTGAGAAAACAGTAGTTCCATATCTGGTTTTCGAGAAACTCCGAATGAAATTTGAAATGTTTAAAAACCGTTTCGTCGGGTATAAAGCTTACAAGAGTTCCATTTTGTTCACCGGTTTTGGTTTCTTTATATTCCTTCACAAGTACGCCGCGTTCAAACTCTGCGGTTTTTTCCTTCCCTTCCCGGATGGCCGTTACTTTAAAATGATGACTGAGTGCATTCACAGCTTTTGTACCTACCCCGTTCAAACCAACGGATTTTTGGAAAGCCTTGCTGTCGTATTTCGCGCCGGTATTGATCTTGCTCACTACATCCACGACTTTGCCGAGAGGGATACCACGACCATAATCGCGGATAGTAACAGTTTTACCCTCGATGGTTAGCTCTACCGTTTTACCATAACCCATGGTGTATTCGTCAATACAGTTGTCCAGCACTTCCTTCACCAAAACGTAGATCCCGTCATCAGGGCTGCTGCCATCACCAAGTTTGCCGATATACATACCGGGGCGAAGCCGGATATGCTCTTTCCAGTCAAGCGACTTTATGCTCTCTTCCGTATAATCGAATAGATTACTCGTTTCTTTGGTCGGACTCTTACTCATTGCTCTTAGAATATTGAGAATTGAAAATTGGCTGCCACGCCACCAGGTCTGTACCGGAGAAGTTTATGGTTCACAGGATATTGCTACTCCTATTGAAGTTTTACCTTCTGGTTTATCGCCTGCTGGCAGGTCCCGGCAAATATACCAAAACACGTTCTGCCTACATGATTCGGAGTTATTAACAAATGGGGATAAAAGGGGTAAAGAACATTCGGTTCCCAGGACATTAAAAACATTTAAAATAATCTCTCTTAGCATAGGATAACGCTACTAAACTACCCTGTTTTTCCAAAAATACCCAGTAAGAAGATTTAAAATTCATTCAGATTTCCCGGTTTCTCCCCTTCATCCATTCGAAGCATATGTATAACAATCCAGGCAACAATTCCGCATACTATGTAGACATATAAAAAATCCAGGTTAATAAAATAATACACTTCTAAGGAGATTAACAACACGGATATTATTGTTGCTACAATCAACAACCAAAAAATAACTGATCCGGAAAGGGGATAACGGATAAGTTTCAGTGCCAGGAATAGTGTGACAAGTATTGAAAGCGAATAAATAATGAAAAACTGGAGGAAAAACATTGAATATGCTGCTTCCATTATCCAAATATATAAAATAGGTAGGCGATGTGGCTAGCTCAAAGCTCCAAATAAGAAGTTATTCGTTTTACAATTTACTGCGTGCCAAAACGGTGTGTCCGCGATGCCTAAACGCTTACATTTGTTGACCAAATTCTAATACATGCAGCAAGTACTCCGTTTCGGCTTCCTTTTATTGTTATCTATTAGTTCTATTGCACAAGCACAATCTCTTCCGCGTCCCAAATTAGTCGTCGGAATCGTGATCGATCAGATGCGTTGGGATTACCTGTACCGGTATTATGATCGATATGCAAGCAATGGAGGTTTTAAAAGAATGCTCAACCAGGGATTTACCTGTGAAAATACACTGATACCATATGCACCTACTGTTACCGGTTGCGGACATGCAAGTATTTACACGGGATCGGTCCCCGCAATTAATGGCATAACGGGCAATATCTGGTGGGATCGAAACCTTATGCGTGCAGTGTATTGCACGGAGGATAAGACAGTAAAAACGGTGGGATCCACTACCGCCCTGGGGTTGCAAAGTCCGCGCAATTTGCTTGTAACGACTATTTGTGATGAATTGCGACTGGCGACTAATTTTAAAAGTAAAGTGATCGGTATATCGTTAAAGGATCGGGGTGGAATTCTTCCCGCTGGCCATAGTGCGAATGCGGCTTACTGGTTCGATAATACTGTTGGAAGCTGGATCAGCTCTACTTATTATATGAACGAGCTGCCGGCATGGGTAAAAGAATTCAATGCTAAAAAGATGGTCGATAATTATTATACCCAGGGTTGGCAGTTGCTGTACCCCGCTAATACTTATGTCCAAAGCACGCCAGACAATAAAATGTACGAAGGCACGCCTTTCGGCGATCAGCTTAAGGTCTTTCCTTACAACCTGAAATCTTTCATAGGCAAAAACTATGTGCCGATCCTTTATACACCAATGGGCAATTCGCTTACTTCTGCTTTTGCGAAAACAGCAATTACAAAGGAGCAACTTGGCGCGGATGCCATCACGGATATTTTAGCCCTCAGCTATTCCTCACCGGACTATATCGGACATAGTTTTGGGCCCAATTCTGTTGAAGCAGAAGATAACTATTTGCGTCTTGATAAAGAGCTCGGCGACCTGCTTGATTTTCTCGACAGCAATGTAGGAAAGGATCAATACACGGTATTTTTATCTGCAGATCATGGAGTTACACAAGTGCCAGAATACCTGCTGGAAAATAAACTACCTGCCGGCCGGGTATTTATGAGTAAGGTAACCGAGCAACTCAACAAAAACCTCGCGGAAAAATACAAAGTGGCCGGCCTGGTGGTTAGCGACGACAACTACCAGTTGCATTTTAACCATCAGCGCATCGATTCGGCAAAAATTGATACAGATGATCTGGCGAAATGGATTTGTGATTATCTTTCAGTTGAGCCGGGAATTGCCAGGGCCTTCCCGATTGAAGATCTGAATGAAGTACCTCTCCCTGCTAAAATCAGGGAGATGTTGAACAACGGGTATTACCCTTCAAGAAATGGGGATGTGCAGGTGATCCTGCAATCTCATTATATGGATGCATGGAATATGACTGGTACAACACATGGACTCTGGAATTCCTATGACGCCCATATTCCCCTTCTTTGGTACGGCTGGGGAATAAAACACGGTAAAACAAACCGTGAAACCTATATGTCGGATATAGCGCCCACCCTTGCAGCATTATTGCATATTCAAATGCCAAGCGGTACGGTAGGGCACGTGATTGCGGAGGTGATGAAGTAGCGATTAATTGTCTGCCACCAACTAAAACACTATAATCATGAGAAAGCTTCACAGTGTATTTTCTGTAATGCTGATCTTACTGGCTCACGCTGCCTTAAGTCAAAGCTCCAAACGCATTGACAGTGTAGCATTCTTTAGTGACGAACAACCATTCGAAATGGTACTTAGCAGCGACCTGAAAAACCTGATCAATAAAAAAATGACCAAGGCGGAACAGCCTGCTACTGTTACCATGCGTTTTGCAGACAGCACAAACTACAAAGAAGATATAAGGATCAATACCCGCGGCAAGTTCAGGTTGGAAAATTGCAATATGCCGCCACTCATGCTCAATTTCAAAAATACCAGCTCTCCCCGGCTGCGTCCACTCGGCAAATTGAAACTTGTGGTGGGTTGTGGTGCCACTAACGAGGACGAACAACTTATTATTAAAGAATACCTGGCGTATAAAATGTACAATATGCTTACGGAAAAAAGTTTCCGCGTACGCCTCGTAAAGATAAATTATGAAGATACCCGCGGTAAAATCAAACCTTACACCCAATTTGGTTTCCTGCTGGAAGATGTAGACGATATGGCCAGAAGAAATAAATGCAAGGAAATACAGGACATAGCCATCCAAACGGAAAGTACCGATCGCAAACAAATGACGCTGGTTGCCCTGTTTGAATACATGATCGGGAATACTGACTGGTCTGTACCTGCATTTCACAATATCAAATTGATACAAACACAAAAGGATCCAAAAGCTGTTCCTATTGCGGTGCCATACGATCTTAATCATACCGGATTTGTAAATGCAGCCTATGCAGTACCCCCTGAAGAATTGGGAATTGAATCAGTAAAAGACAGGTTGTACAGGGGATTCCCGCGCAGCATGGAAGAACTGCAGGAAACGATAGCGATTTTTAATTCGAAGAAAAAAGATATTTATGAGCTTATCAATAATTGTGCATGGCTGAGTAAGGCGAGTAGAAAAGAATCGATCAATTACCTGGACGGTTTTTACAAAACAATCGATAACAAGAATTCGGTTCGCCATATTTTCATTGATAATGCCAGGAAGGAGTAATTAATCATTCAACGCCACCGACATGAAAAAGATACACTTCTTCATTCTCTTATCATTGTTTGGCCCCTGTATCGCTGCGCTATCACAATCGATAGATAGTGCGCGTTTCTTCAGTGATGAAACCCCGTTTGAAATGACACTGACGAGCGATCTGAAAACACTAATGAGCAAACGGATGCAGAAAGCATATCAGCCTGCTACTGTGAGTATGACGTTTGCAGACGGCACAAACATAAAAGAAGAGATCCGGATACAGACGAGGGGCAAATTCAGGCTCGAGACCTGCTATATGCCCCCCATCATGCTGAATTTTAAAAACCCTACATCACCCAAACTACGTGTTCTAAAAAAATTAAAACTCGTTTGCGGGTGCCAGACTACGGGCGACGATGAGCAATTGATAATAAAAGAATATCTCGCGTATAAAATGTATAACCTGATCACTGAAAAAAGTTTCCGGGTCAGACTCGTAAAAATAAAGTATGAGGATACGCGTGGAAAAGTGAAGCCCTACACCCAGTATGGCTTTCTCCTTGAAGACGTGGATGAAGTTGCGGCGAGAAACAAATGCGTGGAAGTGGAGGGCGGTCAGTTCCTTACAGAAAGTACAGACCGCAGGCAGATGACGCTCGTTTATTTATTTGAGTATATGATCGGCAATACGGACTGGTCGGTACCACACTATCACAATGTAAAATTGATGCGTAGTGTGAATGAAAAGAGTACCACTCCGTACACGGTTCCTTATGACTTCAACAATTCCGGGCTGGTGAATGCTTCCTATGCCCTACCCCAGGAAGAACTGGGAATTGAATCAGTGAGGGTAAGGCTTTACCGGGGATTTCCCCGTACCATGGAAGAACTGGAAGCTGCCATTGCCATTTTCAAAAAACAACAGGATAAAATTGAATCCCTTATCTCCAATTGCGAATGGTTGAGCAGTAAGTATAAAAAGGAAATGAATAATTACCTGGCAGATTTTTTCAAGATTATCGACAGCAAGAGTTCCGTCAAGCATAATTTTATAGACAACGCACGCACACAATAATGCAGATTCAATCGGGTTTAATTAAAATAATCAAAGCATGGAATTGAAAGAACAGTTTGACCAGGCGGTTGCAGAAAGTAAAACACTTTCCGCAAAACCCAGTAATGACAGCCTGCTGCAACTATATTCGCTATATAAGCAGGCCACCGAAGGAGATGTGAACATCGACGCTCCTTCCAACCCTTTTGATTTTGTTGCTAAAGCTAAATTCGAAGCCTGGACGGGCTTGAAGGGAAAGTCCAAAGAAGCAGCCATGAATGAATATATAGAGCTTGTAAAAAAATTGAAGAGCTAAGGCTTTGCATGGCCGCCAAAAGCTAACCTGAATTCGTGGTCAAATAGTCCGCTTATATGAGCTGGCGAATATTTTGCGTGTGTTGCAGCCGCAATCTTTTCTTTATTGAAACGCCCGGGATTATTCATCAGCCATTCCATGGATGCGGCAAGTAATGCAGGCTTTTCACCGGGAACGATCAGGCCACTCACTCCTTCTTCAACGATCTCTCTGAAAACCGGGTGATCGCTTACTATTACCGGCAAACCGCAGGCATTTGCTTCAATCACAACGTTGCCAAAAGTTTCGAACCGGGAATAAAACACAAGTGCATCGGCAGCCTGCAGTGCCTTAGCAATTTCCGTATGCGGCACTTCACCATGAAAGGTTACGTAGGAGGAAAGTTGCAGGCGAGCCACCTCCTCCAGGATATGCTTATGTACAGGGCCATATACTACCAGGTGAAATGAGTTATTGTTCTTAACCAGCATCGACACTGCCAATAGCAAGTGCTCAAAGTTTTTCTGGTAATCCATATTTGAAATATGAATAAATTGAAACTCCCCGGCCTTTCTCATTTCTGAATTGATAGTGAAATACGGATTAACGGCATTGGGAATCACCGCAAGGCTTTTTTTATGATGGTACTGCTGGATCATACGTCCGAAATAGTCCGACACGGTCAGCAATTTTACTGAATGACGTACGATCCTGTTCCACCACCATCTCCTGGTAAACGACAGGTCGTTGAAATTAGGATGTGCTTCTGGCAAAAAACCTGTCCATCTTTCAAACAGGATATAATCAACCCGGTAAAAAAACTTGAATAGCAGCGCGGGTATCCCGGCCTTTAAACCTACCTGCACCAATACGCCGGCGGGCTTACCATATTTCTGTATGTAGTTGCGGTACGCTTTAAAGTGTAATACAATAAACCAATAGTTGGAAGCAACCCTGTCGAACCATTTGCCCATTCCTTCATACGAAGGATAATAATAAATGATGGCAGAACAGCGGGGGGAATACACTTTCTCTTCGCAGGTTATTTTTCTATGCGCAGGGAGATTTGATTTTACGATATGAATTACAGTGATATCATTATCGATCGAAGCAGTCTGTGCATGGCGTTCGATAAAATCGCCATCCAGGAAATTGACTTTGCTGGGATACCAGCTTGTAAGCCACAGCAGCCTCATCGTATATCGTTTTTGGGTCTTAACAATGCCTGCAAGCTTGCGATAGAAGGTCGATCACTCTTTTTTGCCAGCAACATATCACTCCATGCACATGCTGTTTGGTTTTTAAAATGACGCAACATAAAAAATGCATAGCCCAAATATCCTATCGTGCTTACCAATGACGCGGCATAAATGCCATATCTTGGGATGAACAGGTAGTTGCCGGCAACAATTATTACCAGCGTAAGTATTACCCCCTTTAAATTAAATTTTGCCTGGTTGATTCCTGAAAGATAGTTGGCCGTTACCGAAACGGTCATAAGTGCAATGATGCCGGGAAAAAGTATTAAACCGCATACATAAATATAAGAGAAGCCTTCTCCATACAACAGCGGTATCAAATACCTGCCGGTAACCAGGTATACAAGGTAGAATATTAATCCCCCAGCCAGCAACAATCGCATGATGCGGCAAAGGTTACCTGTTATTTTCGGAGTTTGATCAATCATTGCTGATGTAGTTGAAAAAACCCCCGCTCCTATAGCAGATGAAAAAACTAAAAGGATTTGGCCTATCCTGGTTGCCTGTATGTAGTTTCCCAGTTTTTCCGCATTCAAATCCGAATGATCCAGTTTCACGAGCATCCAATAATCGATCCTGTATACAAGAAACAAAATAATGTTGGTTATAAAAATAACCAGTGAAAACCGGCTGATTGCTTTCCATTCTTCTCTTAAAGGCATTGCCAACCGGAAATCTAATTTTTTATTGGCCTGCAACCATATCCATAAAAAGATAGCCTGTATAAATGGCACAAGGAAAAAAACGCGCATGTAATCAATCAGCGCCTGCTCTCCAGGGTTGTTGAAGACAAAAAGCAGCATGATTATCTGCACCAGGTTGAGGATAGATATAATCAAGCCCGGCATGAAAAAATCCTGTTTGCCATAATAGATTGCGATGGTCATTGCATGCACTTGTAGCCCCAGCAGGTATAGACCTGCATACACGGGAAAGTCATGCATAGTGCCAAGGCTCTGTGTTGTCCCGTTCCAATAAAAAGAAAAAGCAAAGTAAAGAACAGCAGAAACCAGCACTACCAGTAGAGACAGCGTCAGCAGTTTATTGAGTTTTATTTTGCCCGCCGCAGTAAAGTGAATGATGGCAGCGTCGAGATTGAAGCTGCTAAGTAGTACAAGCAACGATGCAATGGCGACAAAATAATTTACTTCACCACTTGCCACAGGTCCGAATGTTCGCGCTACCAGGAGGTTCAACAGCAGGCTGGTGAAAAAACTGCTGAACCGCCACAACAGGCTTTGAGATATCGTGTTATTAGATTGCAAATCAAAGTGGAGATGTGAAAATACGCGGCAAATGTGGAAATACGAAAATGGAAGAACAAATGTGAAAATGTGGAAACGCAGGGCAAATGTGAAAATGTGGAAATGTGAAAATGGTAGGTGAAAAGACTTTTTGATTGTGTTAGGTCTTTTAGTGTTAGGGCCATTTCCATATTTCCATATTTCCACATTCTCCTCAGGCGCGCACGAGTCGTAGAAA
>CBFGYO010000104.1:0-14791 GCA_965652975.1 uncultured Chitinophagaceae bacterium
TTTTTACGTAATTAGAACCGAATACTTTGCTATAGTAGTTTTGGTTCTATAGTTGGTTAAACAAGGGCCTCTTTTGGGGCCCTTAATTTTTACAGCCTACTTCACTTACATTGCATAAAAAAATCCTTGGTTAAAATCATTCCCTCTATTAGTGTTGCATTAGTATGGCTTATCGTTGCCACCATACTTCATATTATTCCGGGCTCGTCAATTCCAAAAGAAACATGGCTTACAAAAATTCGTATCGACAAGTGGGTACATATCGCTATGTTCCTGGTGATGGTG
The DNA here is from genome assembly GCA_965652975.1 of uncultured Chitinophagaceae bacterium. Lineage (GTDB taxonomy): Bacteria > Bacteroidota > Bacteroidia > Chitinophagales > Chitinophagaceae > CADEDV01. The sequence goes on from CBFGYO010000104.1 coordinate 286, forward strand.
ATTGTGTGGTTTCTTGCACTTCGTAAAATTTCCACTTCAGTACCACCCCGGCGGATATTAATATCGGTTGTGCTTGCCTGTTTGGCATACGGAGTAATGATGGAATTTGTTCAGAAGTTATTTGTAAGCAACAGGTCCTTTGATTTATGGGATATTCTGGCGGATGCGGCAGGAAGCGCGGCAGGTTATATTTTATGTTTGGTGAGGTATATAAAAAAATAGACCCCTGTGGAAACAGGGGTCGCAACCAAAACTAACTGCTTATGAGAAAATTGACTGCTTTTATTAAGAAGAACTATATATTCTATAACGCAAATTTACTGCCATTAGTGTGACGTTCGCTGTTAATGAAAGTTTAAAGGTCGCTTTCAAAGTAATTACCTCACATATCACCTCGTATAAGCTCTTCGTATTTTTTTAATTTCCCTCTAATAAGTTACAAGAGCACTGACAGTAATCTGACAAAGAACTGGTTGCATATCGAGCAACCTGCATCAATAATGCATAGATCATACCAGAAATTAAAGCCTTTCAAAAAAAGGAAAAAAATAAGGGACAGTTGAATACTGCCCCTTAAAAACAAGATTGACATTTAGCCGCTTATCAATTAAATAAGCCTTTCACTTTATTCATCAACCCTCCGCCCTTCACTAAAGAAAGCAGGTCCTGCAAGTCTGTATCACCATCCCCATCGAAGTCTAATTTCCCACCCTTCAATTTGTCGAGCAACGCCTGCATATTGAATCCTGAAGTTTGACCACCACTGAGGTTGTTGAAAATCTGCTGAATATTGAAGCTATTATCATTGGGATCGTTTGTTTTAGTAACCATATCATTCAATACTCCGGGTACCACCCTATTGGCAACGCTGCCAGCCTGCTGCGGGTTGAGGCCAAACCTGGCCATCAGGTCCTGGATCAGGCCGCCGGACACTTGAGAGTTTACTGCCTGGTTAGCACTGCTTCTACCTGCAAACATACCCAGCAGGTCGGTTATATTACCCTGTTGAAGCATACTCTGCAAACTGTTTACAATAGAACCAGACGCACCTGCTATCGCTTCATCATTCCGCTCATTAGGTATAGATGGATTGGTAACAATTGCATCACCGGCATGTTTCCTGACAAGGTTTAATAGTTGATCTAACATATGTAAAGGTTTAGATACTAAAGTTAACCTTATTCCAACCGGCCTATACTTTTGTTCAACTTTTATTGCTGCTTGGTGAGTTTTTCAGAGTTTTCAGCAAACTGTAACGCATCTATCAGTTCCTGTATATTACCATTAAGTACATCAGCAAGATTATAAAGAGTAAAACCAATGCGATGGTCGGTTATACGACCCTGGGGGAAGTTATACGTCCTGATTTTTGCACTTCGGTCACCGGTGCTTACAAGGCTTTTTCTGTGGCGGGCAATTTCATCTTCCTGCTTACGCACCTGCTCTTCATACAATTTGGTTCGCAGCATTTGCATCGCCTTTTCGCGGTTGCCTAGCTGCGAGCGTTCCGTCTGGCATACTACCACAGTGCCTGTGGGTATGTGTGTGAGCATTACTTTTGTTTCAACCTTATTTACGTTTTGTCCACCGGCACCTCCGCTTCGTGCTGTTTCCATTTTTACATCTGCAGGATTAAGTTCGAAGTCTACTTCTTCTGCTTCGGGCATTACTGCTACAGTTGCGGCAGAGGTGTGCACACGTCCGGAAGCTTCGGTATCGGGCACACGCTGCACACGATGCACGCCGCTTTCAAACTTCATGGTGCCGTACACATCATCGCCCGTAACTTCCAGTTGCACTTCTTTATAACCACCTACTGATCCTTCATTTTCACTTAATACCGCCGTTTTCCAGCCACGACGCTCGCAGTAGCGCATATACATGCGCAAGAGGTCGCCGGCAAAAAGACTGGCTTCGTCACCACCAGTGCCAGCACGAATCTCCAGGATGGCATTCTTTTCGTCCTGGGGATCTTTAGGTATAAGCAACTGGCGTATATGTGCTTCCAGTTGCGTCTTTTTTTCGTCGAGGGCCGGGGCTTCCAACTTGGCCATTTCGCGCAACTCCTCATCATCCCCATTCAAAGCTTCGCGGTAGAATTCCATATCGTCCAGCACTTTCCTGTAGTCATTATATGCCCCGACTATCTTTTCGAGGCTTCGGTACTCTTTGCTGGTTTCTACGAATTTTTTATTGTTACCAACTATTTCGGGGTTGGTCAACGCTACACCCAACTGGTCAAATCTTGCTTTTATTGCTTCTAATCTGTCTAGCATACTAACCTCCGGCTCCCAGGAGCATTTTTATTGATTTAATTCGGGCAGCAAATGTAACAAGAATAATTTTTTGGGATTTGGAAAGGCCATTCACCAATTTTACACCCATGGGTTACTTAAAATTCAGGGCCAGCCAATTATTTGAAGGACGCCGGATGCTCGGTACAGATCATGTGCTGATTATGAATGACGATGGAGTGGTGGAAGACTTATTACCGACAACAGAAGCAGGTGAGGATATCCAGGCGTTTGAAGGAATTATTACACCAGGTTTTATCAATTGCCATTGCCATCTTGAGCTATCGCACATGAAGGGTATAATTAAAGAACATACCGGGCTGGCCGACTTCGTTTACCGCGTAGTATCTGAAAGGCACGCACCAGAAGAAACAATAGTAGCTGCAATTGAAAGTGCTGAAAATGAAATGTTATCCAATGGCATTGTAGCTATCGGCGATATCTGTAATAATGCTTTGAGCCTCCCTCAAAAATTAAAGGGCCGCATCTGGTATCATAATTTTATTGAAGCAAGTGGTTTTAATCCCGCAATAGCTGAAGAACGCTTTGCACGGAGTGCAGGATTTTTTGCAGCGTATGCAAAACTTTATTCGATCCCTATTGCCTCCAATTCAATCACTCCGCATGCACCTTATTCCGTTTCTGATAAATTATGGGAAATGATCATCCGGTTTCCCGGCAACCAGTTGCTGACCATCCACAACCAGGAAACCCGTGACGAAGATGAATGGTTTAAAAACAAGACAGGTGCGATGCAAACGCTTTTCCGTAACATGAAAATGGATACGGATTATTTTAAACCTTCCGGAAAAAGTAGCCTCCAGACCTATTTTCCCAAATTCATCCCTAACCAATCTGTGCTGCTCGTGCATAACCTATATACCAGCGAGGAAGATATGCTGTTTGCAAAAAGTTCAGGCATTAAACACCATTGGTGCTTTTGTCCAAATGCCAATAAGTATATCAGTAACGAGATTCCGGATATCGAGATGTATATTAATGCCGGCGCAAATATTGTTTTAGGTACAGACAGCCTTGCATCCAATCATCAATTGAATATCCTGGAAGAAATTAAAACAATCCGCACTGCATTTCCGCATATCCCACTTGAAACCACTTTGCATTGGGCCACGATGAATGGTGCTGAAGCGTTGCAATTGCAATCGCTCATGGGAAGTTTTGAGAAGGGTAAGAAACCGGGGGTGAACTTAATTTCTAATGAGGGAGAGTTTATTAGGCGATTGTCGTGAAAGACTTAATACGGGTTTCACGCAGCGTACGCGACGTAATATTAAAAAATCGCTGCGCCGCCACATCTCGTAGCGCACGCCGCGAGAAACTTTACCCGAGAAGTTCTCTCAATACCGGCAAAGTCTTCATACTTCCAAAATCCTGTATATGCAGCGCGTAAAATCTCTCCATTGCAAATAGCAGGTTTCGTCTGAACTCGTGATTCAATTTTATCTCACCCAATTCCCGGGGCTGCTGCGCTTTTAGTAATAACGAGACAATATAAGCAGGCTTGCCTTCCAAAAAATGCGGATGATGTGGTTGTAATGATACAAACTCTCCTTCTTCGAGATCAAGGTAAAGTTGCCCGGACTCGTCCGCTACCAGGAATGGTTTGGGCGGAGAAATCCTGAAACCAAAAAAAACAGGCAGGTGTAATGCAAAGAATAATGGAAAATTGGCGAGTACAGTGTCCGTGCATTCGTCGAGAGTAATAAATGCGTCCTGCGAAAACTCAAATAATTCAGGGTTAGGCTCAGGTTGGCGCAAGCATTTGGTCAGCAGCTCGATCATGTACAGGGCCACACTATTTTTTCGTACGTCGGAAAAAATATAATTATAAATAAATCCCCATCGAAATTCCTTGATGCGCTGCAATTGCTTTAGCTCATTATGATACACTACCATATCGAGGATTGCAGTCGGCTGAAACAGGTTGGCCTTACCAGCTCCTTTCTTTGATGATGCGCGTACACCATTAACGAGGTAGGACTGCACACCAAACAATTCGGTAAAGATGGATACGATCACGCTTGTTTCGCCATACTTCACTGTACGCAAAACAATGCCCCTGGTTTTATGAAGTTTATCAGAACTTATAAAAAAGATTTATAAATGAACAAATGATTACGAGTATGTTATTTGGCGATAAAAACGATCTTCCCGCTCGCGGTTTCCTTCCTGCCATCGTCACTGATAAGAATAAGGTATACACCACTGCTTATTTTCCTTCCCTTATAATCTCTTCCGTCCCATACCGCCTGCCCGCCCAATGCTCTCGCCTGGTATACAAGCCTGCCGTCGAGTTCGGTAATTTTAACGATGGCATTGTTTACCAATCCGCGAATGGCAATAGTACCACTATAACCGGGAGGAACAGGATTGGGAAAAATTTTTATGCTCTCATTTGTTGCAGTTCCTTCGGTAGCTGTACCTCGAAACGAACAAATTCCTTTTCGCGTAGCGAAAAACACTTCCCCTGTCTTTCCATCAATCGATATATTTCTTACATCGTTACTCAATAACGGACTGTTGCTTTCCGTAAATTGGTAAATAATATTATCACCATTTGCATTGATCAACCACACCCCGTTTTTGGTCGCTACCCACTTCCTGTCGGCACCATCTACTGCAATAGAACGTACAACCTGGCCCTTGAATAAATAACCGGCAAAACTACCCTGCTGCACAATAGGAAGCACAGCCTCGCAACCTGCTCCGGTAAATACATCTGCTGGACATTGTATCACACCAATGCCATCACCTGTACCCACCCAAATAAAACCATTTTTATCCTCTGCAACGCAGTACACTTCATTTGATGGAAGATTTCCAAGACCTACTCCTGCCTTGTATAATTTCCAATGATCATCGCCAATATTATCAATCGAACTGCCATGGTCGAAGCAGATTAATCCATTCTGCTTGGGCGAAACGATCCATTTATAATTATTCTGATCAACTATAATTTGCGCGACTGCATTTTCATTTAGGAAAAAAGGGGTTGAAAAAGATTGCCAGCCCCCTTCTATTTTTTTTACTTTAAGTGGTTGCGATGCGCCGTAGTTGGCGATCCATAAATTATTTTGCTTGTCAAAAGCCAACCCTGATACACGATAACTCTGCGGATCACCAATTGCGGCTCCGATAAAACCCTGTTTATATATTTCGAATGAGTTGGCGGCATTGCCATGCAGCAGTCCACCGCCATATGAGCCCGCCCAAAAACTTTCATCGCGAGGATCGATTGCAACGGTGATAAAATCAAGTAAAGTATCAAGCTGCGAGAAGTTGAACCGGTTATAATTTTTCCAGGTTCCCTCTTTAAAAACATACACTCCATTTCCATTATATTGGTAGTTCCAGGCATCGTTTACTTCTCCGGCTGTGGCATAAAAAACATTATTATAAACAGTCATCTCCCCGCTGGCTATTCCTTCAGGAGAATTAGGTTTATACTGATCAAATGATGTAGCGGCAAAACGCGAGAGTCCGCCAAACTGGTCGGCAACCCAGGCATCATTTTTCAATGATATTGCTTTGCGCGGCATGGAAATTACACCAGGTTGAGACAGCGTTTTTTCTACGGTTCCATTAGTATTTAATATAACTACCCTGCTCGTGCCATTTGACTGGCGCTCGGATAAAAGAATCCTGTTTCCAGATAGGTTGCTGTTTAATAATGGCCAGCCGTCAGTATAAAACATGTCCCAGGTAATACCTGTCTGCCGCCAAAGCGTATCATTTTTTTGTAGCACGATTGCACCACCGGTATTGAACACATGCTGGCAACTTCCGGCGGGAAGTCCATTGCTTCCACTTACCAATTGCCAATTGGCGTAATTAGCAGGGTTGGTCGCGTTTATTGAAATTTTTTTCAACCCCTCTTCCGTTGCCGCGTAGTAGAATTGCAGGTCGCTTGTGAAACCATTTACTTTTACCTGGCTTCCGCCATTGCCGATTAACCAGGTATCTTTTATTTCATACTTGTTGCCGTCAATAATGATCACGCCCAGTCCTGTGGATAGGTAATAATCTCCCGCCAGGGGATAAATCGCATAAATCGTTTTGTCACCAATAATATTGTCTCTCTCCAAATCAGGGATATTGATAATGTCGGCCCGGTAAATGATATCGATATTGCCGTTGTCATACGCAATAAAAAGTTTTTGGTTAGTGGCATCGTACTCTATCCTGCTTATTCCGGTTTCGCTTAGACCTGTAACGCGGCTAAACCGTTCGATTGAATTGTTTTTCAGATCTACTGTAAAAAGGCTGTAAGGAGTGGCGGAATAAATTTTTTCCGGGCTGGCTGTTACATCGATGGCACTATTATAAGGCAGATGTTCCCGCCACATTCCCACGGGAGGTATTGGCTGTTGCGACCATAGCGGCAGGTACAGTATTAAACAGGCAAGTGTAAGTGCATATCTCACTCTCCAAAAGTATCAAAATCAGGCACACAGGCTGTTGGCCATTTTTCCGTTTCTTTGCGGCACAACTCCCAATACAAAAACAGGTGATGAAGGTTGGACTGCTGTTTCAAATGACGTTTTTGGGGGATATGTAATTCATTTTCCCAATTTAAGGGATTCAAACTTAGGCATTATTATGTGGCGTAGTCTCGGACAATTTATCCTGAAATACCGTTTTGCTCTTCTTGCCGTCCTGGCTGTTTCCACTGCTTTTATGGCTTACTGGGGAAGTAAAATGCAGATAAGCTATGATTTTTCACGGGCTATACCCACCGATAACCCGAAGTACAGGGCCTACCAGGATTTCCGGAAAAAATTTGGTGAGGATGGCAATCTCCTGGTAATAGGCGTTCAGTCTGACAAAATTTTTCAGCAGGATGTTTTTAACAAGTATGCCACGCTCCAACGCGACCTGAAGGCGGTAAAAGGAGTAGAAGATGTATTGTCGGTACCTTCGGCCGTCAACCTTACAAAAGATTCGATGACGGAGAAGCTTGAGGCAACAGCAATTTTCCGGCCCGTAGAATTGCAACAGGCAGAGATCGATAGCAGTGCTGCAATTTTCCTGAACCTGCCATTTTATAAGCAACTACTTTATAATCCCGAAACTAATTCGTGGTTGATGGCTGTGCGGATCAACAAGGAGATCCTGAATACGAAAAACAGGAATGCCGTTGTGGAAAATATCCGCACGCTGGCAGAAAATTTTGGAAAGGCTACGTCAACACAAACGCACCTAAGCGGTTTGCCATTGATCAGGACCGACCTGTCTACACGTATTGTAAATGAAATGCGCTGGTTTTTGATGGCATCTGTAGTGCTGTCTGCGCTTATCCTGCTTTTATTTTTTCGATCGTTCAGCTCCATGATCCTGTCACTAACTGTTGTGATCATCGGAGTGATCTGGAGTCTTGGCACCATGTACCTGCTGGGATATAAAATCACACTACTTACTGCATTGATACCGCCGTTGATCGTAGTGATCGGAATTCCTAATTGTATTTATTTCCTGAATAAATACCATACATCTTATAACGAAACAGGTGAAAAGAGGTCGGCACTAGTTACGATGGTAAGCCGTATGGGTATTGTAACATTGTTTTGCAACCTGGCAGCAGCAATTGGCTTTGCCGTATTTGCACTTACAAGAAGCCAGGTATTGAAAGAATTCGGAGTAGTTGCCGGCATCAATATCATGGTGCTATTTTTTATATCGCTGGTTTTGATCCCGGCGGTATTGAGCCTATTGCCCGCGCCAAAAACGAGACATACGAAGTATCTTGACAATCCAAGGCTTAATCGCTGGCTCGACCGGCTGGAGCGCTGGTCGCTCAATCACCGCAAGCTTATTTATATAAGCACACTTGTAATTCTTGCTATTTCCATAACGGGCATATTCAGACTCAAAAGTGTTGGTTATATTGTCGATGACCTTCCCAAAACTGATAAGATCTACACCGATCTCAAATTTTTTGAAAACAATTTCAAAGGAGTAATGCCGCTGGAAATTGTTGTGAGCACCACTAATAAAGCTGGAATTATACGCGACCTGGATGCGTTGAACAAAATGGATAGCCTGTCACATTTTATTTCCACAATGCCGGCGCTGGCAAGGCCGATGAGTATAATTGAGGGACTGAAATTTGCCAAGCAGGCATTTTTTGAGGGCGATAGTACCAATTATACTATGCCCAGTCAATTGGATCTGCCGGGTATGGCGCAATACCTTCGTGTACGAAAAGATTCGGGAGCTACCGGGGGCAATTCTTTTTCCCAGATGGTGTCTGCTTTTGTTGATAGTTCCCGGCAGGAAGCCCGGATCAGCGTATCGATGGCCGATGTGGGCAGCAATCGACTACCGGTGATCATCGACAGCATCAGGTATATGGCCGATTCCCTTTTTACCAATGATAAATACAAAGTGCAGCTTACGGGTACCAGCGTTACCTTCCTGGAAGGAAGCAGTTATATTATCAATGGTCTAAAAGAAAGTATCGGCTGGGCATTTTTGCTGATCGCCCTCTGCATGCTTTATCTTTTCAAATCCTTCCGCATCCTTATATGCTCACTTATCCCAAATGTGATACCGCTGGTGATCACCGCTGGTGTGATGGGTTGGACGGGTATTCCCATAAAACCCTCGACAGTACTGGTTTTCAGCGTAGCACTAGGTATTGCAATTGATGTTACCATCCGCTTCCTGATCAACTACAAACAGGAGCTGCCACTGCATAATTATGACATGAAAAAAACGGTAATAGAAACGATTCACGGCACCGGCATCAGTATTATTTATACTTCATTGGTGTTGATTGCGGGATTCGTGATATTCTGTTTCAGCGGATTTGGCGGCACCCAGGCCCTGGGTTGGCTCACATCGCTTACGCTCGTTACTGCCACGGTCACCAACCTGGTGCTCCTGCCAGCTTTATTAATTAGTATGGGACAGAAAAGAAAAAAATAATCGGATTTCCCTATATTAGTGCAGCATTAATTTTTGACCTGATGTCATACGGGTTCAGGAACGGTCAAAATAGGTTATAGGCGGTTTTCAGAAAAAATTTAGGACGGTTGTTTTATATGTGAGCCATACTCTTTTTACGAAGGGGTATTGTTTACTTTTCTATACTTAAAAACTACATGCACATGAGAAAACTGTTACTTGCAGTAACAGCTTTCCTGCTATTTGCGGGAACGCTGTTTGCACAAAAAACCGTTACGGGAAAGGTAACGGATGAAAAAGGGGTTCCAATCCCCAACGCTTCCGTGATGGTGAAGGGTACAACCTCCGGAACTGTTACAAAAGCAGATGGAACGTACTCCATCGTTCTCCCCTCAGACGCAAAAGCCATTATCATTTCTTCAGTTGATATGGGTACGCGAGAGATTAATGTCGGTACACAAAATGTTATCGATGTAAGCTTACAGGCTTCGGACAGAAGTTTGCAAGAGGTAGTTGTTGTTGGTTATGGTACACAGCGCCGTAAAGAAACAACGGGTAACCTGTCAACCATTAAAGGTAGCGCGGTAGCGCAAAAACCTGTACAAAGTTTCGAATCAGCCCTGGCTGGTAAGGCTGCAGGTGTACAGATCACCACACCAAATGGAGTAGTGAATAACCCGCCCGTGTTTCGCATACGTGGTGTAAACTCCTTATCACTGAGTTCATATCCACTTATTGTTGTGGACGGCGTTCCCACTTATACTGGCGACCAGGGTGGTACCAGTGCACCTGCTAACGCACTTGCAAGCATCAATCCCAACGACATTGAAAGCATCGACATCGCTAAAGATGCTGCTGCAGCAGCGATCTATGGTAGTCGTGCTGCAAATGGTGTAGTATTCATCACCACCAAGAAAGGAAGATCTGGTAAAGCAAGAGTAAACTATGATGGTTGGGTAGGCTGGACGAAGGCAATGCGCCTTCCGGAAATCCTGAATGCACAACAGTATGTAGATTATAAAAATGTTGCGCTTGCCAACCTGAAAGCAAATGCACCAACCACTACAGGTAGCTTTATTATTCCATTGGATGCCCAGGGCAACCCTATCAATACCAACTGGCTCGATGAAGCTTATCGCCAGGGATTTTCACATAGCCACAGTGTAAACGTAAGTGGTGGTACAGAAGGTACTACTTATTATATGTCTGGCGGTTATACTAAACAGGAAGGTATATTAAAGGGTAATGATTTTGAAAGGATGAACTTCCTTACAAATATTGATAGCAGGTTGAACAAAGTAATAAGCTTTGGTGGTAAACTTGCTTACTCCAACGAAAAAAATAAGATTGGTGGTACTTCAGGATCATTACCTGGTGAAGGTTTTGCTTCAGCCGGTTCAGCACGTCTTGCATTTGCACTTCCGCCAAATACAGCACCGTTCACCAATACCGGCGCATATAACATCGCTACAGGTACTGCAATCGGTAATATGGGAAGCCTCGTAAACGGTTCTAATCCGTATACATTCAATAATATGACCATGCTATTGGATCTCAACAGGTCTGATAACGAGGTTAGCCACCTGCAATCGAACATTTATCTTCAATTAAAGCCTTTGTCATGGCTTACACTGAAGACTGCATATGGCATCGACAACCTTTTAATTGATAATGATATTTTTTATAATCCTTATCATGGTGATGGTGCCGGCACCAGCCTCGGACCCGGTGGTGGCGCTACACTGACATACTCAAAGGATAAAACATGGCTGTGGACCAACACTGCCCAGTTCGACTATACACTCGCCGATAAACATAATTTTTCTCTCCTTATCGGTAATGAGCAACAAAGAAGAACTGTTACAGGTCTTGGTGCAAGCCGCAGAACTTTATCTGACTCCCTGCTTACTTCAGGCCAGGCAGGTTTTGTTACCAACAACGTAGCTGGTCTTTCAGATGCTGAAAACTACCTGTTGTCATCATTTGGACGTTTGAACTATAATTTCAATTCAAAGTATTTCATTAGCGGTAATGTACGCCAGGACGAATATTCTGCACTGGGCATCAAGAAAGGTACTTTCTGGGGTGTGTCTGCAGGATGGGAAATCGCAAAAGAGAATTTCTGGGAATCTGCAGGACTTGGTAATATTTTCAGCTCCTTCAAATTCCGTGGTAGCTTTGGCCGTGTAGGTAATATTGGTGGTATTGGTAACTATCCAACCTATTCACTCTATGGTTCTGGCTTGTATGGTGGTGCTGCAACGCTTGGTTTTTCCAGCGTGGGCAACCCAACGATCACATGGGAAACAAGTCAGAAAACAGATATCGGTTTCACCTTCGGATTGTTTAAAGAAAGGCTGACCGGTGATTTCACTTATTATAAGAATGATATCGACAACCTGTTGTTAAGTGTTCCACAAGCTCCTTCTACTGGTTTGCCGAATGCAATCCTGCAGAACGTGGGCCAGATGTATAACAAAGGAATCGAAATACAATTGACAGCAGAGCCTGTACGTGGCAAAGACTTTAGCTGGACTACCAGTTTTAACTACTCGCATAATAAAAATATGGTAACGGCCCTGGCTGATGGACTGGCAGAAATTCAAACTGCTACCAGCGGATTGGAAACAGTAAATAAAACTTTACCTGGTTATCCAGCGGGTTACCTGTGGGTAATACGCACAGGTGGTGTTGATCCTGCAACAGGTAGAAGGATCTTCGTAAACCAGGCTGGTCAAAACATCTACTACCAGTTTGGTTCATTGCTTCCTTCAGGTCAGTTCAACTACATGACTGCTGCTGGCGGACGTTATGAGCGTACAAACCCCGACGGATCGAAATCAGCATTGGCGATCAACCAGGCTGATGATGCAGTGTTATATGCTAACACACAACCACGTAACTATGGCGGCTGGGACAATACATTACGTTACAAGAATTTTGACCTGAACTTCCTGTTTACTTATCAATTTGATTTTTATATCTATTATGGTTCACAGGCAGGCTTGATGGATCAACGCTTTTGGAACAATACAACGAATGTACTTCGCTATTGGAGCAAACCAGGTGATGTAACAGATATTCCAAAGCCAATGTATGGTGATAACGTTTCCAATGGATCTGCGATGCCACTTGACATCAATGTTTTCAAAGGAGACTTTGTGAAATTACGTACTGCGCAAATTGGCTATACATTACCAAGAAACATTTCAGCAAAAGCTAAGATCAATAGCGCACGTTTTTATGTAAGCGGACAAAACCTGGCTGTGATCACAGATTATCCTGGTCCTGATCCTGAAGTTTCAACCAATGGTAATTCAACGACCGGTTCTGGTGTAGATAGAAACACATTGGCAAACGGCCGTACTATCACCGTAGGTCTTAACATCAATTTTTAAGAAGTACAAATTTGAAATAAATGAAAACATCAATTAAATACGCACTAATAGTGGGAATGAGCACCATCCTGGTTGGTGCCACCTCCTGCAAAAAGGAATTGCTAGATCCTGTTCCGGAAACACAGGTAAGTGATGCCGAGGCATTCGATTATCCTTTTCGTATAACTAACCAGATCAATGCCCTTTATTCCAGTTTGAAGAATGGACAGATGTATGGTGGCCGCGTACTGGTGTATGGCGATAGTCGCGCTGAAGAATTCCTGAGCGAAGATCCCAACCTCGTAACCGGCTCTGATGTATGGGGCTTAAATATCACCAATAGTGGTACCGCTGTGCTTAACTTATGGTCGCAGGCTTATTTCGTCATCAACAGCGTGAACGTGTTTCTCGATGGCATGAATGAAAAAGGATTGTCAGTAATAGGTACAGCAATTGGAACAAACTACATGGCTGAAGCCCGTTTGATTCGCGCAGTTGCCTATATGAACCTGCTACAGTTTTATGCAAGGCCATATGCAGAAGGCAATGGTTCCAAGCTGGGCGTTCCATTGAGACTTACTGGTCTCAAAACATTCGGCTATTCAGACCTGGTACGCAGTTCCGTTGCTGACGTATATGCGCAAATATTGGCAGATCTTGATTTTGCAGAAACCAATTTGCCAACTACTTATAGCACTCCTTTGCTCCGGACAACCAGGGCGCACAAGAACACGGCAATTGCAATCAAAACGCGTGTGTATCTTACCATGCAGAAATATTCAAACGTTATTACTGAAGCCAACAAGATTGTACCATTGGTTGCGCCATTTAATGCTTCATCTGGTGTAACGCATGTGTTGGAACCAGATTATGCAAACCTGTTCAAAACTCCATTTACAAGTTCTGAATCCATACTGTCTATGCCTTTTACAACTGGCACAGGAGATGCTCCGGGCACACAGAATGGCTTACAGGGATATTACTATGCATCAGCTAGCGGTTCCGGTTCTATTTATTCATTGAATCCAAATGGAATTATCGGTAATACTACTGGTTGGCCTTCCACTGACCGTCGCAGAACTTTTATTTTTACATCGGGCAGTGGTTCTAATGCTGGTAAAAAGTACCTTACTAAGTTTCCTACTGCAGCACCGGCCGATTACACACCCGTAATAAGGTGGGCGGAAGTATTGCTAAATCTTGCCGAGGCTTTGGCAAGAACAAATTCTGGTGTCGATAGCAGAGCGCTTGCACTACTGAATGCAGTTCGTAAACGTTCAGATAGCGGTGTTACTCTCGCTCCCGCTACCCAGGACGAACTTATTGCGGCCATTATGCTCGAAAGAAGGATCGAATTCCTGGGCGAAGGCTTACGCAATAATGATATAACACGTTTGCTGCAGACAATTCCTGCCAAAGGAAACGTTGGCGCGAAAACTCCGGCCGATGATGGTTATATCTGGCCAGCATCAGCTACCGAAAAATCCCTAAATAAGTTGTGGGTAGATAACTAATCACTCACATACATGCACATGTAGAAAAGCTGCCTTTTAAGGCAGCTTTTTTTTGGAACTATATTTCATACTGGCATATAACTATTCAACAAACAAGAGTCATAAAAAGCGTTCATCCAAAACGAAAAATTTTAGGCGCAATGGCTTTATCCTTTACCTAATTTTTTTTATCTTCAATAGCTATGCTATACCGACTGCTTTTTGTTCTATTGACCGCAAGTTTGAGCGTGCCCGTGTTGGCACAATCAAACCCATTTATGAGTGATGCAAACGGAAGTCCCTTATTCTGGGGATCAAATTACCGGCAGGAAGGCAGTCCCTATTTTCACGACGAATATATATGGGCAGAAATTACCAGCACTGGCGGTAAAGTATATAAGGATGTCCGCATCAA
>CBFGYO010000105.1:0-14599 GCA_965652975.1 uncultured Chitinophagaceae bacterium
GCCTGAAATATCAATTCACGACGTTCAATGACTATTTGAGTCTACAACAATGTTCACATTTTCACATTTTCATATTTCCACATTACCACATTTGCCTTAGATTTCTTTAGTCTTAGAAAGCTTATTGTCAACGGGATCTACCTTATATCCTTCCTTACGCAACAATTGTATCACACCCTGGTCGCCTGGCAAATGCCCCGCCCCTACGGCAATTACAAGCGATTTGCTTTTCATGAGTCCTTTTAGCTTTTGCACCCATGTACGGTTACGATTATACAGGAGTATATCGGTAAACGCTGAGATACCGGCATCTGTCTTTAGTAGCATCGCTTCCAATTTGGCCAGGTCCTGGTCATTGTACGCCTGCAACATCTCCTTCATTTCCTTGCTGTCTTCATTCTTATCTGCGTTCTCAATGTAGCTCACCAGTTGTTGCGCCTGGTATTTATACGGTATGCTATCCAGCATCCCGGCCTGGTAGCCCATAGTTTCAAGTCCTTTGATGGTCTTCTTACTTTCCTTTGCGGCTTCCATTATCACCTGTTCCATAGCAGAAGATGCATCGCAGGGCAGGTCGCCCTGTTCAAGTGTTGAAGCCGCCAGGATGGGTTTGAACGTTTCAAGCATGGAAAACGGAAGCAACGATTGACGCGCTTCAAAATAGTTTTTTACTTTTTCATAATCTTCCTTGCTCAAAAGATCCTGAAGCGTGGTATCTCCCGTCATCTTCATCTTGGGTATTACAGTCAGCATCTCCATCATATTGTCGAGATCTACTTCCAGGTATACTTCATCTGCATTGCTGATCGCTTTTTTCATATTGGGACTTAACACTGCATCGTCAGAACAAAGCATGTGAATGGTTCCAAACAGGTACGAAGGATTTGGCAAACCATTGCCGCTTATCTTCCACAACAACGTATTATTGTTAGTCGCTTTTGGCAGTTCATTCTTTTGCGCACAACTGGCCAATGAAACCAGGCTCAGCATTAATCCGGCACTCCATTTTTTCATGACTATAAATTTTAAGCAAATTACCGAAAGAAAATGTGAAAAAGCGGAAATATGGGACTCGATAGCTATGTGTGGGAATTGATTTGGAAATTCATAACAAATGCAGGCTGCAATTATTCGCACATACCATCTTCACACCCGATAGCTATCGGGTTTAACATTAGTTTACTACGGCCTCAAGTCCATATTGCTGGTCCTTAAACTTAAGCGAAGGTGAAGGAATGAATGCTCCGATCCCAAGATCATCCCATTTCTTGTCAACTGCCGTGATGGTAGCTTCATCCGCCACAATGATATTAGGCCAGTCGCGCTGAAAATCATCATGCTCTTTCGTTTTCCTCGTGCCGTCAAGGCCCATACAGGCGTATTGCTTTCCGGGCAACGATATTGATGCACGTTGCACCAGGTGCGAATCTCTTTTGGGATCCAGGTTATTGCAAAAACGCCAGAGCGCCACGGCCAGGTCATTTGCATCCACGGTGTGCTCAACATACAAAATAAGCCGCACAGCTTCCAGTTCTTTCAATGCGGTGATTTGCTGGTGCAAAGTATTTATATGACCCCTTCTGTCCTTTTCCACAGAAACAATGATACAGGGAATATGTTTCTGCAATAGTGAAGTATTAACAGATCGAATGGCTGGAAACTGCGACCAGAATGCTTTATCCCTTATCGCGCTAAAGTTGTTTGTAAATTGAATGTTGTCATCTCGCTCTTCATCAAATTTCATTGTTCCATCGATACACATTTTGCCACCAAAACCAAGCTTACTGCAACTGTGATCGAGTACATCCATCGGTCCTGCCGAAAAGTAAATATCAGTAACCGGGTTAAGGTTCTTTAAAATATAAATTGCCAGTGATTCATAATCCTGGATGGTAATTGCCTCGTCGGCAATTACGAGTATTTTATTAAACATCATTTGACCTGCGCCCCACATGGCATTCATTACTTTTTGTCCCTGACCGGCATAGTCTTTTTTAATTTTTGTGATCACCAGGTTGTGAAATACGCCCTCTACCGGCATATCCATATCCACTATCTCGGGTACCATCGTCATTTTAATAGGCGCCAGGAAAATTCTTTCTGTGGCTTTACCCAACCATGCGTCTTCCTGTGGAGGAATGCCGACGATGGTAGCCGGATAAACGGGATTCTTTTTGTGTGTTATTGCCGTGATATGAAAACGTGGGTACCAATCGGGTAATGAATAATAACCGGTATGATCGCCAAAAGGACCTTCCCATATCAACTCATCACCGGGATCTACGTACCCTTCAATTACGAAATCTGCATCTGCCGGTACCTCTACTTCAGGCTGCGTAATACATTTTACAAGCTCCACCTTTTTTTTGCGAAGAAATCCTGCGAGCATATACTCATCCACGTTTTCCGGTAAGGGTGCCGTTGCGGAATAAGCATACACGGGATCACCACCAAGTATAACGGCCACGGGCATCCGCTTTCCCAGCTTTTTATATTCGGAAAAATGCTTTGCGGACACTTTATGTTTGTGCCAGTGCATACCTGTAAGTGTTGGGCCAAACACCTGCATGCGATACATACCTACATTTCGCTGATTAGTATGTGGATCCTTGGTATGAATAACGGGGAGGGTAACAAATGGGCCTCCGTCTTTCGGCCAACAGGTAATTACGGGAAGTTTAGTAATGTCAGGATCCTTCATCACTACTTCCTGGCATTCACCTTTTCCCTTTTTTACGCGTGGCATCCAGCTTGCAAACTGTCCCAGGCGAGGTAGTAATTTCAGTTTATCAATAATATTTTCCTTGGGCGATGCAAGCAGTTTAAAAAGCGCCTCAATTTCTGCGGCTGTTTCATCAAGGTGTTGTACACCGAGTGCCATACACATGCGCTTCTCGCTACCATATGCATTCATCAGTACCGGGAAGTCATAGCCTGTATTCTCAAACAACAAAGCTTTACCTCCATGCGGCGATTTGCTTACGCGATCCGTTATCTCAGCCATTTCGAGTTTGGGATCTACATAAGTTTTTATCCGCACAAGCTCACCGGCTTTATCCAATGCTTCAATAAATTGTTGCTGATTTTTCCAGGCCATGTTAATGTATAAACTGCGCAAAGTTACGACCACACGGAATAAAGGAGATAAAAGATATAAACTAAAAGATAAAAGTTGTATTCAATCGGAGTCTCCGACTGGACACAACTTTTATTTTTTATCTTTTAACTTTTATCTATAGTGACATTTGCTTCATAGTTAATACACGTTTACGGGGCAGCCCGTCTTGCTTTTGCCGCCGCCACGTGCACCGTTACCACCTCCGCCACCGAGGCGGTAGGTTATATGAAGCCCGGTGAAGTAATAATAATCTTTATTCTTTTCGCCCCCGCGTTGTGCACCTTTCTGGGGATAGTTTGGATCACCTGTTGGAACTTCATCACCTCGGTACGACATGTCGACGGCAAGCTGGCCTCGCGCAGCCAGTAAATCATTTGGATCTGCATATGTAGTGCTTACATCATCAAAATGATCGGTGAATAATTTCCTTAAGCCGCCTTCCAATCCAATACGCAGGTTATCGTTGACTGCAAATTTTATCCCGCCGCCAAATGGCAGCGCTATCTGTGTAAGACTATAAGCTTCTCGTCCTTCATAACCCAGCAACCCCTGCCCTTCCGTGCTTAGGGGTTTGAGGTAGATCTTTTCATCGGTACCATTATAAGCATATGGATTGTAATGGTACAATGCAAGTCCGCCAAAAATATAAGGTGAATAACGACGGTCGTATAAATTGAAAACATAATACTCTCCAATTACACTGAACTCCCACAACTGCGTTTCGAACGAAAGATTACGTTTTATCAATTCCTCGTTATCGCTAAAACGGTCGGCGCCACCCACGACTGCATAGGTAAAGCCGGCCCTTAGCATCACCTGGTCCTTTAGTTCATAATTGGCGGTCAGCCCAATTGCTCCATTTGTAACTTTTTTGGGGAATATTTTTTCCGTCAGGTCACCATTATATGCCGCGAGACCACCAAAAAGCCCAAGATGAAGGCGTTGCGCATGGGAATTTACGGTGGTGACTACCAAAAGAAGGAGTAAGAGTTTAATCCGCATGGTTTTGTGATTGACAAACGGTATAGCAAATTTAAGGCCGCGTTGTCTGTGCCATGCTGGAATAACGAGTAATTAACCCTTTGAAGCGGAATTATTGTATCCGTCTCGGACACCGTATGCTATACGAGCCGTGTATCCTGTCGGTAGAACGAAACATTTTTCCAATTGCGCTGAGTTTAACAGTCATGGTAATACCTGTAAAGTAATACCAGTCCATTTCTGAAGGAGTACCCCTCTGTTCGCCATGCACGGGGTATGACTGCACTCCACCGGGTACTTCATCACCACGGTACGACATTTCAACTGCCTTTGCGCCCTTTGCCCTTAATAATGCATCACGGTCAACAAAGTGAGTACTTACATCATCGATATAATCTGTAAAACTCTTTCGTTGAGTAAATTCGATACCTACCTGCACATTGTCGGACACGGCTACTCTTAAACCACCTCCAAACATCAGTGCCAAGTGGTAAAAACCATATGACTTTTGACCCGGGTATTCAGGTAATCCCTGGCCCTCTGTACTCAGTGGTTGTAGAAAGGTTTTGTTCCCATTATTGTCATATGCCCAGGGATTGGAGCGAAACACTGCAATACCGCCCAATAAGTATGGCGCAAACTGATGTGCCGGTATATTTAATTCCAGCCCGAGATTTGCCTCGGTAATGGAGTTGTAGAAACTAAGGTTACGGGGTTTCAGGTAGTCCCGGTTATACCGGTCCGCTGCTTCAATCTTGCCTGCCTGGATGCCAACCCTTGCTGTAAACCAGCGATTAATGGGTTTTCGCAAACTAAGTCCAACAGAAAAATGTGAATGCGCGAATGTAAAACTGTTAGGATTCAGGTCGCCCTGGTAGTTAATCAGGCCGGTAAAAAGCGATAGACTGGCTTCTTTTGAAAAATCCTGCGCAGCAGTCCGCAATAAAAATGCAAGGCAGCAGCCTGTTAAGGTTAATACGTGTTTCAATAGGTTTGGGTTTATCGTGGCTCGCGAAAATAATCGCTTGCCAATACAAAAACGCCGACATGCTTCGAATGTTATCCACTTGTCACATTTTTTCCTTCGAACAACTGATTTGGTTACTTTTAAAAAAACTAAATCGTCGACTATGGATGTGAAAAATATATGCCTTACTGCTTTAGTAGCAATGGCTTTCGCGGGCTGCGAAACCAGGACTGTCAATAAAACGACGGGCACTAAAAAGGATGTGCTGATTGAAAATTTAGACTCCACAGTTCACCCTGGCAAGGATTTTTTTATGTACGCCAATGGGCAATGGATCAAAAACAACCCGATACCCGGCGACCAGGGAAGCTGGGGCATTGCTCACCTGGTGGTGGAAGAAAACCTGAAGCGCCTGCGCGAGATTTCAGAAAAATCGGCTGCGGCTAACGGGGCGAAAGGTTCCGTAGAACAAAAAATTGGTGACTTCTGGGCCATGGCAATGGATAGCGCAAAGATTGAAGCTGATGGACTGAAACCGTTGCAACCTTTGCTCGATAAGATAAATGCCATCAACGATAGTAAAACTTTATTGTCCACCGTTGCTGAGTTAAAAAAATCAGGGTCCTCCACACTGTTCAGTGATTATATATTGCAGGATGATAAGAATAGTGAAGTGATGGCATATAAACTGGCCCAGGGTGGGCTGGGATTGCCGGAACGCGAATATTATTTCAAAACGGATAGCGCTACCAATAATATTCGTCAAAAATATGAACAACACATTGCGTTGATGCTAACCATGGCGGGCGAAGACAGTGTAACCGCTAAAACTTCAGCAAAGAATATTCTTGCCCTCGAAACAAGACTTGCAAAAGCCAGTCGCAAGCTCGCCGACCTGCGTGATCCATATGCCAATTACAATAAAATGGCCATCGCCGAGCTGCCACGAATGGCACCGGGTATTGATTGGCCGTTATTTCTTCAAACTACGGGTATAAAGAGTATCGACTCTGTGATCGTGGGGCAGCCCGAATTTTTCAAGGCCCTTGACGATGCATTAAAAACAATCCCGCTGAACGATTGGAAGGCTTATATAAAATATAATGTTATCAAGGATTTTTCCGGCGCACTCCCGGATAAGTTTGGTATTGCCGCTTTCAATTTCAACAAATTATTTACCGGGGCCAAAGAAAGAAGACCGAGGTGGAAACGAGTAATACAAAGCGAAGAAAATGTAATGGGCGAAATGCTTGGGCAATTATATGTGAAAGAATTTTTCAACGAAAAGGCCAAGCAGCGTTATGAAAACCTGGTGGAAGCAATACGGGAGGCTTTGAAAGAAAGGATTGGCAGGCTGGAATGGATGGGCGACAGCACCAAGCAAAAAGCGTATGCCAAGCTACAGTCGATGAAAAAGAAAGTGGGTTATCCGGATAAATGGAAAGATTTTTCAGCGATGGAAATCGGCCGCGATAGTTATTTGCAAAACCTGATAAATGCCAACAGGTGGTGGCATCAATACGAAGTAAACAAACTGGGTAAACCCGTAAACCGCGACGAATGGGTGATGTCACCACAAACGTATAATGCTTATTACAATGCATCCAACAATGAAATTGTTTTACCTGCCGGCATTTTTACTGTACCCGGCGCGCGTGACGAAGAACTGGACGATGCTCTTGTATACGGTTATGCCGGAGCATCTACCATCGGGCACGAGATAACCCATGGTTTTGACGACGAAGGCCGACAATATGATGCGAAAGGTAATCTGGTGAGCTGGTGGACAAAGAAAGATGAGGAAGAATTCAAGAAGCGGGCTGAAGTGATGGTAAAACAATTCGACGAATACGAGCCGTTGCCCGGTTACCATATCAATGGCAAAGCCACGCTCGGAGAAAATATCGCTGACCTTGGTGGTATACTATTAGGGATAGAAGCTTTCAAGAAAACCGAGCAGTACAAAAAAGGTGAAAAAATCAATGGCCTTGATCCCATGCAGCGTTATTTCCTCGGTTATGCATTGGGTTGGCTGGGACATACCAGCGATGAACAATTGAGGAATCGATTACTATCAGATGTGCATTCGCCCGGCAAATACAGGGTAAACGGTCCTTTTGTCGACGTAGATGAGTTTTATACCACATTCAACGTTAAGCCCGGTGACGCCATGTATAGGGCAGATAGCTTGCGAGTTAAAATATGGTAAGAGAGAGATATAAGATAAAAGTTAAAAGATAAAAGATAAAAAGTTGTATTCAATCGGAGAAACCGACTAGATACAACTTTTATCTTTTATCTTTTAACTTTTATCTCAAATAAAGTCCCGTGTATTCAACACCGAGTCCCGGCTTGTCAGAATATATGATCTTTCCATAATCAAAGTCAATACCGGTGGCTACATCTTCCTCCAGTAATAGCGGACCGTCCATGTCCACATGATCAATGAATGGAAGCAGGTGTGCAACTGCTGCCGAACCGATGGTGGATTCGTTCATGCAACCTATCATCACTCCCATCCCCAGCTCCCGCGCCTGTGCAATCATCCTTCTTGCCGGAGTGATGCCACTACATTTGGTGAGTTTAATATTAATACCATGAAAATGGTCCTTGCACTTCAACACATCCTGTTCGTATACACAGGCCTCGTCTGCATACAAGGGCAGTGAAGATTCACGAAATAATACTTTCATCCCTTCCCAGTTATCTTTTGCAAGTGGCTGCTCTACGAATTCTACTCCCAGTTCTTTTAATTGTGGTATAAGTTGCAGTGCCGTTTCGAGATCCCAACCAGCATTGGCGTCTACGCGCAGGGTTGCATCGGTGCTTGCCCGCAATGCTTTTACGATACCGACATCGTCGGGTGTTCCGACTTTTATTTTATAAATGGGCCAGGGTTTTTCCTTCAACTTGGCAACCATTTTATCGATGGTGTCAATTCCAATGGTGTAATCTGTTACAGGATTTTTCTGTACATCACCTTTCCATATCTCATAAAGTTTTTTTTGCTTCAGCTTTGCATACATATCCCAGGCTGCAATATCCAGTGCACATACCAGGAAATTGTTTTGTGGCAACAAATGATGCAGGTAATGCCAGTAGCGCTCGGGTTCGGTGAACGCAAACTTTTCAATAAAGTTTTTCTTTTGCTCCAGGTCCGCAATCATCTTTTCTACGGGAATATTATAATAGGCAATTGCTGGTGCTTCCCCATACCCCTTCACTCCCATATGCTCCAGTTCCACGATAAGTGTCGGCTGGTGAGTTTTTGTTCCTTTGGATATCGTAAAGGGATACCTGAATTTGAGGTTGTAGGAAGTGTAGGAAACTTTCAAAGTGTAACTTTTTCGCAAATTAAGGAAGCCCTCTCAAAACACAGATAAAAGATAAAAACTGAAAGATAAAAGTTCATTTAGGTCGGGGACTCCGACTGAAAGCAACTTTTATCTTTTAACTTTTATCTTTTATCTTACTCAGGCCCTTCCACTATTGAACACATAACCACTAAGCTCTTCATTGAATTCTTTGTTCTTCACCAGTTCCTCCAACGGGATATGCATGCGGTACTGCCAGTAGTTTTTTGGATTAGCGGGGTTATTGATACGTTCCTCCTGTGGATTTTCCCTGCGGATCGTGTCACTCATGCCGAAAATGTCCTGCAGTTGAAAAATGCTCCACATGGCCGGCGAATAGAGATGTTGCAGGATGATGGCCCGGTTGATCCATGATTCACAGAAATAAGGCGCATCTCCCCGTTGCCCCAATACATTATTGTAAAAATGCTGTGTGCGTTCACGGTTTTCTTCCCACCAGGCTCTTATCGTGCTCATGTCATGTGTAGACGGTGTGATTACGGAGAGATAGGGTGCATCATTGGGGTGAAAAAATTCTTTGTTCGGATCCTTGGGCATTCTTTGTATTTCCAGGCTTAGAATACCAAGCTGCGTCATTACTTCAGGTACACAATGTGGAACCATGCCAAGATCTTCACCACACACGAGCATATTCGTTGCTGCTTTCAGTTGCGGCAGCTTATGCATTGCTTCTTTTTCCCAAAAATCATCCTGCCTGCGATAAAAATAATCGACGTAGAGATTGCGAAGTTTTTCCTGTAAATGCGGAATGAGGTGCCTGAACGTATGTGTCTTTTCCATCGAGATCCGGAAATGAAAATGCTGCCCCTGCGAACCATCTTCTTCAAAGAAAAGAACATTGGAGATGAGGTAAAACAATCCCTGTTTCAATCTTTCTGATTCATCGTTTTGTTCACTGTTGGCAAAATGTTCTTCCACCTGTTTCTGCGTTTCAAAACCATCCTTCAGATCATAGCCCCCCACTTCATTCGCAACCAGGAATTCGGAACGTACAAAGTCGCCCATCTCTTCGCCAAATACATCGTTGATGATGCTATCGTTTATGAAGGGCTTGCAGAATCGTTGCTGATCGAACCAGATGCCCTGCTCACCAAATTCATTGACGTGTACAGGCAGGCAGGGAACAAATCTTCCCATTATTCCCTGTATCGCATGTGCAGGTATGCTCCATATACGGAAGAAGCCAAGAATATGATCAATACGGAAAGCGTCGAAATAATCACTCATTTGCTCGAAGCGCTGTTTCCACCACAAAAATCCATCCTCCTGCATACGCTTCCAGTTATAGGTAGGGAAACCCCAATTCTGACCCACAGCGGTAAAGTCATCCGGCGGCGCTCCGGCCTGCCAGCACATATTATACTGATCGGGCCGCGTCCATGCATCACAACCATAACGGTAAATCCCGATAGGAATATCACCCTTCAGAATGATTCCCTTTTTATGTGCATAGTCAGCCGCCTCTTTCAATTGTACATGTAGTTGGTACTGGATAAATGCATATAAGCGCATTTCCTTTCCTGCGGCTGAAGCCGATTGAAATATGCGTGTGATTTCTGTCTTGTTATAAACGCCATTGGTCTTCCACTCTTCGTAGTGTGAACTGCCATACTTGTCGCGGAAATAACAGAATCCAGCATAAGGTTGCAGCCAGTGCTGGTTTCTTTTGAAAAATGCTTTGTATTCGTCAGAACTAAAACATTCTTCCTCCATCACCTCATACAGGTCTTTCAACGCTGTCATTTTTAATTTAATCACTTCCTCATAATCGACAACGTCACCACTGTTGAGGCCGCGCATTTTCTTCCTGAGCGGACTAATTATTTCCGCATGTTTTTTCCCCGCCACTTTGGCCAGGTTGATATAGATTGGATGCAATGCAAATGCAGAGATCGCTGCATAAGGGTATGAATCCAGCCAGGTATTCGTAGCAATGGTATCGTTTACGGGCAACAACTGTATCAATCGCAGACCGGACTGTACGGCCCAGTCAACCAGCAATTTTATATCAAGAAACTCTCCAACGCCTGCGCTGTTTTTGCTGCGTAAACTAAATACGGGGATGGCAACACCGGCACCTTTCCACGTATTATTGGGAAGGTGAACAAAGCCGTCGTGCAGTATGGTTACCTTTTTCCTATTTCCGTCGCTAAAAAGAAGGCGGTTATTCCCGTTTTCAAACCGCAGGAATTTATTTTCTTTTAAATCATATATCCCGTATTTGTAAGCGATGGGAAAGCTGCCATCTTCGATGTTTATTTTCAACACCCACCAATTTTCTTCCCTCGTAAGCAGGGCGGGATTGTCGGTAGACCATTCACCTAGGATATCCCCGCTGCCTAATAAACATACTACTTCATTCTTCCTGAGTAGCGGCGCCTTTACTTTAAATAAATGGGTAAAATTTTTATCGCCTGAATTTTTAGAGCGCTCAGACGTGGTTTTTAATAAAACATTTTTAAATGGAAGGGTATAAAAAACGTTTTCATACTCACCTGCATGATTCCAGGTATCAACCATCTGTACTTCCTGTAGTTCCTTGCGGTAAAGGTCGATCGTACGGTCGTCACCCCATTCGGCTACCAGCTCGCCATTTTCATTTTGCAGGTAATATTTATAACGGACAACATTCTGCAATACCTTTTTTTTCACTTCTACGGCCAGTTCCCAATAATCCTCATTCAAAAAAATCATGGGTATGGCCTTTGAAGGATCGTCATTCCCCAATTCTTCTATATTGCCGCCCAACCATAAACTTTGCCCTACCTGTGTATGGAATCTTAAATAAAACTGGAGCTTCATGACGTCAATCGTTAATTCTGAGCTTTAAAGATAATATATCGTGTCGATAAAACACATTGTAGGCGAAAATAGAAAAAACGGGCAAGGATCGTATTTTTATTTGAACTATCAAACTAACAGCGTATGCCGCCTTCTTCTTCTCGTTGGAAAAAGCTATTTCTTTTTTGCCTCGGACTGGCAATAGGTACTGCATTCTGCATGAAGTGGATCGAAAGTTCATTTTACTCAAATAATGAATTGTTCACGATCATTGGTCTTGAACTTTTTTATACCGAAGAAAAACTTGTGAGCATACTTAAGGGGATGGATGCGCATGTAAAATCGTTGTTGCGTTCCCACCTCCATTTTGATTTTGCATTTATGGCGGGCATATTTCCCGCGATTGCCGCAGCCTGCATGATGGCGCGGGAAAAAATCGGACATGCTGGTGGGCGCAGACTACTTTTTATATTGGCAGCATTGCAAACGGTTGCCTGGGGCTTTGATATTTTGGAAAATTGTCAACTGCTTACATGGATCGATAAGCCGGATATTGGTGAACGACTGAGTATGTTTCATTTCATAGTAGCCAGCAAGTGGATAATCGCGCTGGCCGGTGCAATTGCGGCTATCCTGGTTTTGCTGAGTAAACGACGGCCAAAAATCCCGGGGAAAATTGAAATCAAATCTCTTTTTTAAAATCAACCTTGCTGTGCTATTTTTGCAGCGCTTATAAAAAAGAAACTAAAACATGGAACAAACAAAAAAATACAGGGGATTCTGGTGGCTCGTTTTTTTTGCATCAACGGCTGCCCTGGTAATTGCGATTATCACACACTGGGAATGGCTTACCCTTATCCTGCCCTTTCAAACCACAGCATTTGTAAAGGCGATGGATCTCATGTAAAATTTGTGCGATAAAAAGAATAAATAAATTACCCTGGCTGTTTGACCGGGGTTATTTTTTGACAGCAACTTTCGATGTAATAATTTTATTTCAAGAATTCGTATTCACCAATCAACTTAAATCATCTACTATGAGAAAAACTTTTTTTTCATTTCTTGCACTGCTCATCGCCACCTCTGCTACAATTTCCACCACCCATGCTACAGTAATCGAACCATCCAATACAATTGTCGTACCTGCCACCGAACCTAAGCCGGAGGAAGTTAAAAATGCCCTCGACGAGTTTAAGGCCCTTTCAAAGAAAGAAAGAAAAGAAAGGCTGAAAGATGTAAAAAAGGAAATTAAGGCTTATAAAAAAGCCAAACGTTCAGGCGACGCACCCAGCGACAACATGGTGCTGTTATGCATACTTGCGATTTTGTTGCCACCACTTGCAGTGTACCTGCACCAGGGTGAGATCAATACCAAGTTCTGGATAAGCCTGCTGCTTACGCTGCTTTTCTGGATACCAGGTGTTATTTATGCTTTCATCGTAATTCTTGGGGCGGACCAATAGAGAGATAAAAGATAAAAGTTAAAAGATAAAAGTGGTATTAAGTCAGTAACCCTGACTTGATACCACTTTTATCTTTAAGCTAATAACTTTTATCTTTTTCAGAATGCTCGGTTGCGTGCGCCTGCGGGTTTTGGCAGTTCTTTACGCGGAATCTTCTTGTCGAGTTGGGCTGTATTCAAAACAAATGCGGCTACAATCATTGATGCCTGCTTCAAATCATCAGCCACGAGGTGGTCGTATGTGTCCATATTAGTATGATGCGTACGCGTATCATATTCCAGTTCGTCCTGGATAAACTGGAACCCGGGAATGCCCACGGCATCAAAGGCCAGGTGATCAGTACCGCCGGTATTGTTGATCGTTACCGTAGTAGCTTCCATGTCGGAGAATGGTTGTAGCCAGGAAGAAAATAAATCCCTTGCGTCTTTATTACCCTGCAGGTAAATACCGCGGATCTTTCCACTACCATTATCTAAATTATAATAGGCTGATATTTTTTCATGCGCAGGCTTTAGTTCCATAGTAGCGGGATCGGCGAAATTATTTTTTACATAATTCCTGGACCCGAACAATCCCTGCTCTTCCCCACTCCATAGCGCGATACGAATCGTGCGTTTGGGTTGTACACCCATAGCTTTTATAATTCGAACTGCCTCCATCATTACCGCACAACCTGCTGCATTGTCGGTAGCGCCTGTAGCCCCATGCCAGGAATCGAGATGACCTCCCAGCATTACAATTTCATCTTTAAGCACTGGATCGGTACCGGGTATCTCTGCAATTACATTATATCCTTTGAGATCGTTTGTAAAGAATTTGGTTTTTACATCTGCCTCCACTTTTACCTTAACACCCGCTTCTACCAGGCGCTGCAATTGTAGGTAATCATCACCTGCCACCATTACGGAGGCCGGAACTACAGCACTATCTTTTGCATAATAACCACCACCACTTACGAATATCGTACCATCTGTACCATTGGCATTCATACTTAAAATAAGTGCTGGCTGCTGCTTTATGAGGAATTGATCAATTTTTCGTTGCAACGCCTGGCGGTTCATACGTTCCGCTCTTTGCGCCGAGTCGCCGGCATTGCGCTGGCGATTATTTCCGGCTTCGGCCGGATTAGCTGCAGCCATTTTGGCCAGGGCATCTGGGGTATAACGGTTACCATCAGCTTCAAATGAGGGCTTCAGTTGCACGGGTGACCAAAGCATTACGATCTTGCCTTTGAGCTTGCCGGCATATTTCATCAGCTCAACTGAATCTTTTGCTTTCACCAGTACCACTTCGCTATTAATAATGGTAGTACCGGGTGTACTGCCTGTCCACGCCCGTGGCAGGGCAATAATCGGATGATAATAAGGTTGAGTCATCGCAATATAGCAGCGTTCCTGTTGCCAGCCTTTTCCAAACTCGCCCCAGGGTTCGAGCCGCGCATTGGAAAGTCCCAACTTGGTGAGTTCATCTTTGGCCCAGTTGGCGGCGCGTGTAAAACCGGGGGAAACAGTGAGTCGTGGGCCGCTTACGTCAGTCAACTGGAAGGCATAGTCCATTACTTTTGAATTGCTCATCCCCTCTTTCCGTATCATGGCAGACGTGTTAGCATTGCCAGCACCTGCTCCATTTACTTCGGGGTGTGTGGCAACCGATTCCGTTTGTTGCGATAGAAGATTGATTGATAATGCAAAAAATACAATTGTTGCAATTTGTTTTCTCATGTGAACCTGTTTTTTGGAATGGGCAAGTTAGGCCATTTTAAAATACACCCGACGACGCCCTCCCCGCCATTCATCTGTCTAAAAAGCCGACTCATCAATATTTTTTTTGGATCAACGAAATTTATCGTAGATTACTATTACAAAACCAAACTTATATGAAACGTAAAATTTTACTCTTACTGGTAATGGCATCG
>CBFGYO010000106.1:0-14276 GCA_965652975.1 uncultured Chitinophagaceae bacterium
CTGTATTGGAAAGATTCTTTTTTTCAGTCGTATCGGTAACAGTACCTTTAAGAGAGGATTGTGCATGGGAGACAATCATTGTTGTTAATAATAACAACATGATCAGCAGTGGTTTTCTCATGTGGTTGAGTTCTGACGGTTTAGTGGTTTCGAATGCGCTAATTTCTTTCAAAATCTCCGGGAATGAATCACCATTCATATAAATTCCCGTTAAAACGACCTGGCAGGACATTTAATTATGAGCCGACAAGATAAAAAACCCCTAGATCAGGGTAAACCCGGATCAACTGAAGGGAGTAACGTAGTTCCACAACCGGAAATATCTTCCGGCCGGCCGGCTTATGAACAGGTAAATTTCGTGGATACAACGCAGCCCGTATGGAATTATTCATTATTGACTGAAGAGGATGTAATTAATTACCAGGCTGGCACTAATTATCGCCTGTACGAAAAGTTTGGTTCACACTCCATCAAAGTGAATGATCAGTGGGGCATGTACTTCTGCGTATGGGCGCCTAATGCCACCTCACTATCCGTGATAGGTAATTTCAATCACTGGAAGGTTGGTGAGTATGAGTTGTACCCTCGGTGGGACAAGAGCGGTATATGGGAAGGTTTTATACCTGGTTTTGGTTTAGGTGAATCTTATAAATATCATATCGAGGGATTTGCGGGGCGCAGACAGGACAAAGGGGATCCCTTTGCTAATTTTTGGGAGAAACGCCCGGATACAGCAAGTATTACCTGGGACATGTATTATGAATGGCATGATGCGGAATGGATGGCAAACAGGGCCAGCCATAATGCAATCGATGCACCATGGAGCGTTTACGAAGTGCATCTTGCCAGTTGGCAACGACCCTCACGGTATGACGAGGAAACATATAATACGTATGATCAGATACGCGAGCGCCTGGTTCCCTATGTAAAAGAAATGGGCTTTACCCATGTCGAATTCATGCCCGTAACGGAGCATCCATTCGATGGTAGCTGGGGTTATCAGTGCACCGGTTTTTTTGCGCCCACCTCGAGATTTGGCGATCCGCAGGGTTTTATGAAGCTGGTTGATGCCTTTCATCGCGAAGGCATCGGTGTTATCCTGGATTGGGTTCCATCTCATTTTCCTTATGATACACATGGCCTGTTTATGTTTGATGGTACACATACCTATGAGTATGCGGATATGCGCAAAGGATTTCATCCCGACTGGAACAGCTATATTTTTAATTACAAGAGGGGAGAAGTCAAATCCTTTCTGATAAGCAGTGCCCGTTTTTGGTTTGATCTATTCCATATTGATGGCATACGGGTGGATGCAGTAAGCTCCATGTTGCAGCTCGACTATTCTCGTAAGGAAGGAGAGTGGGAGCCCAATGAATTTGGCGGCAACGGCAACCTGGAAGCAATAGATTTTATAAAAGATCTCAACATTACTCTTTACCGCGATTTTCCAGATATACAAACCATCGCAGAAGAAGCTACAGACTGGCCTGGCATTTCAAATCCAACATGGCTTGGTGGCCTGGGATTCGGAATGAAGTGGATGATGGGATGGATGCACGATACCCTGAATTATTTTAAAACTGATCCACTCATCAGACAATTTCAGCAAGACAAACTTTCCTTCAGCATGATGTATTATTATGATGAAAAGTTTATGCTCCCTTTTAGTCACGATGAAGTGGTGCATGGCAAAAGCCCGATGCTGTATAAAATGCCTGGTGATGAATGGCAGAAGTTTGCAAACCTCCGTTTGATGTATACGTATATGTGGACACATCCCGGGGCAAGGTTGTTGTTTATGGGAAATGAGTTTGGTCAAACCAATGAATGGAACTATAAATCCGAGCTCGACTGGGATTTGTTACAATTTGATGCACATCGATTGCTGAAAGTTTGCGTGCAGGATCTCAACATCCTTTTACGTTCCGAAGCTGCACTCTACGAAAACCAATTCAATCAATTCGGGTTTGAATGGGTTGATCTCGATCATCGCGCGGAGTCGATTATTGTTTACCGTCGCAAGGGAAAAAAAGCGGAGGATGATGTATTGGTCATCCTGAACATGACACCCGTGGTGCGGCTCGACTGGGAGTTGTATGTAAAAGGAAAGCGATTTGAAAAAGAAATTTTCAATAGTGACCGGACAGATTACTGGGGCACCGGTCAGGTATTTAATCCAGACATAAGAACCGAGCTTGTTGATAAGGAGCAGGAATTATATAAAATCGTAATCAATATCCCCGCGCTTTCGGGTATCATCCTCAAATAAGAAGGACAATTGTCACATCTGTGTCCGCAGGTATATTGCATTTCCGCAATGTTTACAACTTCCCTGGCAAAACATACCAGAATAAGGTTCTTTTAACGTTCAAGTATAGTCAGTGAAAAGGCGCTAATTGATAACACTCAACAAAAAATGAGGGTGCAGGTAATTTTCCCATCCCTAAATGGGATTATTCACAAATAATCTACTATTTTGGAATGGTATTCGCTGACAAATACGCCGTTAATTTCTGATTAGTAAACGTAAATTCTATCTTGTGTCTAGAAACCTGAGAGTCCAATTAAAAATCAACCCTATGATCCGCAACATCCTATCCTTATGTTTGCTATTGTCAGCCTCAGTAGCATTCTCTCAAACGTCAGCCAGCAACATCCACATCAACATCGCCGACAGCGCCGATTTTTTCCTGCAAAAAGGCATCCAGGAAAAAGAAAAAGGTCGTCGCATGGAATCACTTAAATATTTTGAAAAAGCTATCAAGTACGATGGCAACAATAAAGCAGTATTGACCGAACTCGCTTCGGCTTACGTTGACCTGCGTCGTTACAACCATGCGCGCGAAACTTACAAAAAGTTAGTTGACCTGGGAGATAGCAACAAAGAAACCTACAAGCAACTTGTAACTCTTTCTTTCCAGCTTAAGCAGCACGACGATGTGCTGGCCTATGCCGGTAAGTTAAAACAGCTCGATGCCTCCGAAAAAGTCAGTTATTACATCGGCAAAGTGCAGTATGAGCAGGACAATTATGGCGAGGCTATCAAAACGTTGAATGATGCTGCCAAAGAAGATCCAAAGAATGCGGAGATACCTTATATGATCGCCCGCAGTTATGCAGACATGATGAACTACAAGCAGGCGATCCCTTATTTCCAAAAAGCGATTGAACTGGCACCAACGCAGAGCTACTGGGTATATGAACTCGGACTTATCTGCTATGCGATGCATGACGATAAGAATGCGCTTAAATATATCCTCGAGGCGGGAGCTAAGGGTTATAAAAGAGATAATGACTACCTGGAAAATTTAGGTATTGCCTACCTGAATGTCGGCGACCTCGACCAGGGTGTCGGTATCCTGGGTGAAATATTGAAAAAGAAACCCAGTGACCTTAATATCCTGAACATGGTGGCTGAAGCTTACTATTATAAAGGTAAATACCAGTTAGCCATCGATTATTGGGACCAGGTGATGTTTTACGACAAAAACAATGCATCAGCATTGTACATGATCGGTATGAGCTACCAGAAAAAAGGAGATAAGGAGAAAGGCCAGTTCCTTTGCGATAAAGCAATCGAACTAGATCCATCCCTGGCTTCGTTGAAGCAGAAAAAGCAGATGGCAGGTTTGTAGAGAGAATTTTAAAATTTGTAAATAGAGGAAGAGGCTGTTCTGGAAGAATGGCCTCTTTCTTTTTAGGTAGATAAAAGTTAAAAGATAAAAGATAAAAGTTGGCTAAGCGCTTGAAGGTGGAAAAGAGCGAAAGAGGGTTGTCTGATTATAACCACTGATACCAAAGAGACTCTCTTTTACTTCTTTACTCTTTCGAGCTCTTAGCCAACTTTTATCTTTTAACTTTTATCTTTTATCTACATTCTTTCCGGCACCCCAATCCCCATCAACCTCATTGCAGACTTAATAGTATTGGCAGTCATTTCTGCAATATGAAGCCTTAGCAGTTTCTTTTCTGGCGATTCGGCGTTCATTACAGAGTGCTCTGTATAGAATGCATTGAAGAGTTTTGCAAGATTGAAGGCATAGATAGCTAGCACCGAAGGATTATGTTCAGTCATTGCCTGTGATACAACAACAGTATATTGTTCGAGGAGTACTATGAGATCTTTTTCAAGTTTAAGTAAAGGGGATTGTTGCGAAATATTTTTCGCTTCAGGCACGGCATTTTCTTCCGCGGCAGCTTTTCTTAAAATAGATCTTATCCGCGCATGCGTATATTGTACAAATGGTCCCGTGAAACCATGGAAATCGATGCTTTCTTCCGGGTTGAAGACCATCCGCTTTTTGGGGTCCACACGAAGAAGGAAAAATTTCAATGCACCCAATGCAATCGTATCATAAAGTTCATTTAACTCACCAGGATTAAAATCCTTCACTTTGCCCAGCTCTTCTGTTTTCTGGCGAGAAACTTTTTTTAACTCTTCGATGATATCATCGGCATCTACGACGTTGCCTTCCCTTGTCTTCATACGGCCGGAGGGAAGTTCTACCAACCCATAACTAAGATGGTACACACCATTTGCATAAGGTTTACCTAATTTGTGAAGGATCAGTTCCAATACCTTCATGTGGTAATTTTGCTCATCTGCTATTACATAGAGACTTTGATCGTAGTGAAAGTCTTCATATTTTTTATCGGCCAGTCCAATATCCTGTGTTATATAAACAGATGTACCATCTTTACGCAATACAATCTTTTGGTCGAGTCCTTCGTCGGTAAGGTCAATCCATACACTTCCATCTTCTTTCTTAAAGAATACAGCTTTTTCGAGGCCTTCCGTTACAAATTCTTTTCCCAGGAGGTAGGTATCGCTTTCGAAATAACTTTTATCAAAGTCGCTACCGATTTTCTTATATGTTTCATTAAATCCTTCGTATACCCAGCTATTCATTTTTTGCCAGAGATTTCTCACCTCAGGGTCGCCTTTTTCCCAGTCGATAAGCATTTGTTGTGCTAACTGCATGATCGGCGCATTTTTTTCCGCCTCGTCTTTAGTCATTCCTTCCGCGACGGCCTTTTCTACCTGTTTTTTGAGTTCGGTACCAAACAGTACATAATAGTCACCAACAAAATGATCGCCTTTAATACCGGTAGATTCGGGGGTAGCACCATCTGCAAACAATTGCCATGCAACCATCGATTTACAAATATGTATTCCACGATCATTAAGTATGGTGGTTTTATAAACCGTATGCCCCGTTTCCTTCAGGATCTCGGCTACACTCCATCCCAGGAAATTATTCCGTAAGTGCCCGAGGTGAAGGGGTTTATTGGTATTGGGAGAGGAATATTCTACTATTACCTTTTGGTGGTTATCAGGCAGTTTTCCGAATGAGGGGTTTGCATAGTTATCCTGTAAGAACGATGTCCAGTATTGATCGACGATAGTAAGGTTGAGAAAACCTTTGATTACATTATAGGCGCTGAAAAATCCCGAATTTGTCGAAAGTAATTTTTCACCCAATTCTTTTCCCAGCGTTTCGGGCGACTTCTTCATAGATTTCACGAGAGAAAAGAGTACGATTGTGTAATCACCTTCAAATTCTGGCTTGGTATTGCTTACCGTAAGTTGCTCCGCCGGAATTTCCACTCCATAAAGGTCTTTGATTGCTTTTGCTACAAGCGGTTTTATCTGTCCAACTATGTTCATCCTTAGGTCAATTTTGCAGCGAATTTACGATTGGAAAATGGAACGGTCGGGACTTTGCAGTTTTGGGTGAAAATCAGGCACGCCTTTGCGTCTTTGCGCTTCTTTGCGTTCTTTGCGGGCTACAAATTCCGACACTCAATCCTCTGGATTTCTTTGGACATTGGCATTTGTTTCAATTACTTTGCCCCGCTATGCGCAAGCACATACATAGTGTCCGGGACCTGGTGTTGCCGCTGATTGATTTCTTCTACCCAATCTTTAGGAAGGTCATGTCGTTGCAGACGTACAGGTATGCAGCCTCAGGAGGTATCAATACCGTGTTGGGGCTTACCTTATACTATATTGCGTATAAATATATTTTAGGCGAACGGGACCTCCACTTAGGTTTTTATGCATTTAAGTCCCACGTAGCGGCTTTATTTATTTCGTTTTGCTTCAGCTTTCCATTTGGCTTTTTTCTTTTGAAGTATGTTGTATTCAACGACTCCAAAATGAAAGGACGGATTCAGCTATTCCGTTATTTGATGGTTTACCTATTCAACCTTGCCCTTAACTATTTACTACTAAAAATATTCGTGGAAAATTTCCATTTTTATGCGCCGCTTGCACAGATAATTACCACTACCATTATTATCATCTTCAGTTACCTCGCACAACGCCATTTTACTTTCAGGATCGATCGGGCCGAACAGGATATTATAGACTGAATTGTATCGACTCCACTTTTACAGAGAGGTCGCCACTGCAATTACTTCGGATCACCAGGTGTTGCAACAGCGGATAGATACCTACGAGTTTCAGGTCATTGATTTGCCCATAACCGCGAATACCTTTTATCCATTCACGGTTTAACTGCTGATTTATACCATTGCGTGCTGTATCGATAAACGCCGTGAGATCGTAGCGGGCATAACGACTTATTTCATTTATTATTTTTTTATTGAATAGCCAGTCAGCAGTTTTTAACAGGGCATCTTTCGACCTTATGTCAAAATCAATATTGGCGATCTCCAATTGTTTTTTTACCGGATCATATA
This sequence comes from uncultured Chitinophagaceae bacterium, assembly GCA_965652975.1. Taxonomy (GTDB): domain Bacteria; phylum Bacteroidota; class Bacteroidia; order Chitinophagales; family Chitinophagaceae; genus CADEDV01. Next base: position 6,709 of record CBFGYO010000106.1, read on the forward strand.
CCGGTTTTCCCACCAGGTACATCACACCCTCATCCGTGCCGCCAAAGTTGACTCTAATGATCAGCTTTTCATTGTTAGCCCCGTAGAGCATACAATCCCTGATAACGAATTTTTTCTTTACAGGTCCTTTATTAAAATCAAATTCCTTACCAGCTATTTGACGGCTAAGGATGGTGCTGAGGGAATCATAGTTCATTACAGCATCGAGAAAAATATTAAATCCCGGTACATTTCCCGCATCAGCCATCGTCGGAAGCACGGTAATTATCTCGGCAGGTTTTTCAAAACTTACAACCGGCTTTGCCGATAGTCCCAGCAATACATTCAATGAATCATTGCGGGCAAACATGCTTTTGATACGCAGGCGCTGCGGGTTTATCTGCAACCAACCCATACCGTATAAATTATAGATCCTGTTAAGCTGATCCCATACCTGTTGGAAGCGGGGACGAAGATCGACGGTGCCATAGGATTTTTCAATTGCTGATTTGGCAAGGTCCAGTTCTGCTTTCAGCCCTTTCAACACCTGCGATGTTATGTCCTGCCCCCAAAAGCAAACTTCACATTTATCCAATGGCTGTGGTTCATTCCTCGTAATGGTCAATTTCAATTTATAATCGGGAAAGATATTTACAGCATTTGTAAATGAAACGTTCACACGTCTTTCCGGTTCATCATAACCGCATCGGCAGGGTGGGGTCCAGGGCGAAATAGCGGTACCACGCACACAAACCCTGGTAGAACCGGTTATACGATAATATCCTGTAAACCCCAGCGACAAGGCATTGCCCACTGCTTTCAATTGAAGGGGACTGCGCCTGAATATGTATTTATAGCGGGTATCGCATTCTTCCTGAACCCATTCATCAGGATATTTTGGCGAGGTGAAAACAGTATCGACATTTTTTTCGGCCATCGAGTACAGGGGCGCCAGGTTTACCTGGATAGGAATATTTATTTGCGACACGGGCAATGAGTCAAGGCTAAAAGCCGTGGCTGATAAGGTGGGTTTGTCCGGGATGATTTTTTTGGAACAAGAAGTAAACAGGAGAGCTGCGGCAATAAATAGGATTGGGAAAAACCGTTTCGTCATAGGTCAAAAATATATAAAGCCCTTGATGTCAAACCGTTAATTTCTCCCAGTAAATATACGATTGCGAAATAGCAAATACTGTAGTTACTTTGTCTTCGCTTCACCGCCACCGTATCCATTATCCCCATAAAAACGCTGTTCGCAAGCCGTCCAACCATCCTGGAGAAAATCCGCAGTTAACCCTCGGATTATGAAACAACGTTTTTCCTTTTTCAAAATTGCATTGCTTGTCTTCTGCAGCAATTACAATTATACATCGCTATTAGCACAACAGGTGCACACTGCCGTACCCTATCTTTCTTCTGTAGCAGTTGCTAACACAATATTCGCAACAAGCGACATAAATCAAAAAGATAATTCTGCTGCTACAGTTGTAGAAAACTTTATGGTTACGAAAAGGGTTGATGGTGCTGCACAATTGCAGTGGTCTTCATTAAGCGATAAAATAGAGGTATCATTTTTTATCGAGCACTCTGTAAACGGCTCCGATTTTGTAACTGTTGGAGAAATTGCCAGTCACGCTGTAGCACAAAAGGATTTTTCATACGATTTTCTTCATAAGGACGCATCAAACGGTGTAAATTATTATCGATTAAGAATCGAAGCGGAAGATGGTCAGCCAGTATACACCGAAGTGCAGAAAATAGTAGTGGGCAATAAAAAACAACCCCTGGTTATTTATCCCAATCCCGCCATCGGCAGTACGTTTCTCTCAATAAATGCAAACGACGACGAAAAGGTAAAAGTGTCGGTACTTGACCTGGCAGGTACTGAAATAGAATCGCAGATAGTTGTTGTAAAAAAACACAGAGCTTCTCTCGATGTGTCCAATACGGGTCGCGGCATGTATACGATTGTTGTATCCCGCACCAACGGTGAGCAACTTCGTGGCAAGTTACTGGTAGCATTTTAGAACCTTTAGACCGGCTCGCCGCTCGTAGCTTCTTCATATATTCCTGGGATTCTTCCAGCTTTTACCCAACCTCTCAATCATTCCTTTTATCCGCTCGGTGCGCGTTTCTTCCCGCTTTGCCGTTACGATCCATTCGATATATTCTTTCTTATGCGAAAATGCCAGGCTATCGAAATAGTTTCCTTCCTTTTTATGCTTTTTCAATGCGGCGGCAACATCGTCCGGCAGTTTTACTTTTTTAGTTGCCGGGTCTACCCATTTAAAAATTTCGCGTTCCGGTTTGGGTTTGGCCTCTTTTAGTTTATCAGCCTCGTTTTTGGCGCGGAAACCAAAAACAGACCAGGTATCGTTGAAGGAGATCAGGTTGATCCAGGCCAGCTTATCACTTTCGGCCATTAAACATTCCCATCCTTTGTCGCGGGTAAGATCAGTTTGCATACCTGAACTTCCTTTAGGATAATACACCCAAACAACTACGTTTTCTTTGATGAGCTTCATTACCCGGCTCATTTCCTTTTCGAGCTGCGCGCGATTATTGACGAACCAATGGATCTGGTCATAGTTTTTTCCCGTGGTTATAATCTGCACATTTGAGGGTATGCCCGTTATGTCTTTCCTGAAGTTGTCAGGTGCATTCAGAGTCAGTAGGCTCATATTTTCTTTTACCCGTAATTTTTGAGCGATAGTATTTGCCATACTATAAATGTAGAAAAGGAAAGGAATATTGATTACTTCAAAATTGCTTTAAATGCTTTTGATTACATAATACAATAGCATAAAGCAAACCACGAGTTTCAAAAAAGAACCCAGCAGAAATCCCACAAATGACCCGAGTGCTGCACGAAATGACTTTCGTGAATCCTGCCCGGCAATCATCTCACCAATAAATGCTCCCATGAATGGTCCGATGATAACACCTAAGGGCCCCATCCAGAATGCCAGCAAGAATCCAACGGTACAACCCCAGACGCCGTACTTGGTGCCACCAAATTTTTTAGTTCCCCAGATCGGTATCAGGTAGTCGAGCGCCAGCGACAGTAAGACAATGCCGCCCCAGATGAGCACAAATTTGGTAGTGAAAGGGTCAGGTTCGCGGAAAAGCTGGATGAGCAGGCCGACATAAGCAATCGGGGGCCCGGGTAGCAATGGCAGAAAACTGCCCACAATGCCAGTAATGATGAGGATAATGCCCAAACTGATCCATAGCCACTCCATATTAGAAAGTTAATACAAAGATCGTACTGCAACCATGCTTCGTCATATGAACTATAAGGAAATAGAAGCGTTTTCAGTCAAACTCGTCTATGCATCAAAAGCAGCCTGACAATTTTGCACGTTCTTTGCAGACGGCATAATGATTGAATACCAGTTGCTGTCTGCCCAAAATGGGTTGATTTTAAACAGAAATTTTAATTATGGGAAAAATAATAGGAATTGACCTGGGTACTACCAACAGTTGCGTTGCCGTAATGGAAGGCAGCGAGCCAGTAGTAATAGCCAATGACGAAGGACGCCGCACAACCCCGTCTGTCGTGGCTTTTTTAAAAAATGGGGAGCGGAAAGTAGGTGATCCGGCAAAGCGCCAGGCTATCACTAACCCACAAAATACCATTACCTCCGTAAAGCGGTTCATGGGCCGCAGGCACGACGAGGTTACGGAAGAAATTAGCCACTGGAGCTACAAAGTGGTAAAAGGTGACAATAATACGGTCAGGATTGACATAGATGGCAGATTATATACGCCACAGGAAATATCTGCTATGATTCTTCAAAAAATGAAGAAAACTGCAGAAGATTATCTCGGCCAGGAAGTAACGGAGGCTGTGATTACTGTGCCCGCTTACTTCAACGACGCACAGCGCCAGGCAACTAAAGAAGCCGGTGAAATCGCGGGTCTTAACGTGCGCAGGATAGTAAACGAACCAACGGCGGCTGCGCTTGCCTACGGTCTCGATAAAGGCAAACACGATCACAAGATCGCAGTATTCGACCTTGGTGGTGGTACGTTTGATATTTCGGTACTGGAATTGGGTGATGGCGTGTTTGAAGTAAAATCAACCAACGGTGATACTCACCTCGGTGGTGATGATTTTGACAAAGTGATCATGGACTGGCTTGCCGATGAGTTTAAAAAAGACGAAGCCATCGACCTGCGCAAAGATCCAATGGCATTGCAGCGTTTGAAAGAAGCTTCAGAAAAAGCAAAGGTGGAATTAAGTTCGTCTTCAGAAACGGAAGTTAACCTCCCTTATATTACGGCTGTTGATGGTGTGCCTAAACACCTGGTAAAAAAATTGAGCCGTGCAAAGTTTGAACAACTTGCAGACAACCTGTTTTCACGTTGCCTCAAACCTTGCGAAGCCGCACTAAAAGATGCAGGGCTCTCTACATCGCAAATTGATGAAGTGATCCTGGTAGGTGGTAGCACACGTATCCCTAAAGTACAGGAGATCGTAGAAAAGTTTTTTGGCAAAAAACCTCACAAGGGAGTAAACCCTGATGAAGTAGTAGCAGTTGGTGCCGCCATCCAGGGCGCAGTGCTAACTGGTGAAGTAAAAGATGTATTGCTGTTGGATGTTACACCACTTTCATTGGGTATTGAAACAATGGGCGGTGTAATGACAAGACTTATCGATAGCAACACCACGATACCTACAAAGAAATCTGAAGTGTTTTCTACAGCCAGCGACAACCAGCCTGGTGTTCAGATCCATGTATTGCAGGGAGAACGACCCATGTCGAAAGATAATAAGAGCCTGGGCATGTTCAACCTCGATGGTATACCACCGGCACCAAGAGGTTTACCTCAGATCGAAGTAACATTCGATATCGATGCCAATGGTATTTTGCATGTAACAGCAAAAGATAAAGGAACAGGCAAAGAGCAGAAGATTCATATCGAAGCAGGTAGTGGATTGAATAAAGATGAAGTGGAAAGAATGAAAGCGGAAGCTCGTGCCAATGAAGCTACCGACAAGGCGGAAAAAGAAAAGGTAGAAAAATTAAATATGGCCGACAGTATGGTGTTCCAGACTGAAAAGCAATTGAAGGAATATGGCGACAAGATTCCTGCCGATAAAAAGACAGCGATAGAAACTGCGGCAGAAAAACTAAAAGAAGCACATAAATCGCAGGACATTGCTGGTATTGACACTGCTCTTGCGGGTTTGAATGCAGCATGGACAGCAGCAAGTGAAGATATTTATAAGTCACAAGCTGAAGGTGCGCAACAACCCGGACCTGATGCAGGCGCGGGAGCAGGTGCAGGCCAACAGGCAGGTGGAAATGGTGCAACTGCAAATGATAATGTTACAGATGTTCCATACGAAGAAGTGAAATAATAGAAATAGTGAATTTTTTAAAACCCCTGGTTATTTATCAGGGGTTTTTTATTTGTGATGTATTAGGACGCAAAAGACGCTGAGCAGACGCGAAGAACGCAAAGGAAAGCTTTGCGATCACTGCGCTCCTTAGCGCCCTTTGCGTCCTAAGACAAAAAGTAAGTTGTTACATATGCTATCGGAACACTACAAACAACACACATAATTGTTATACGTTGCCTTTTATTTTCTCTTCTCTACCATACGCAAAGTTAAACTCGCCGTTTGCTCAATACGCTTACCAATAATCGAAGTTATTACCGTATATTTGCAACATCAATTTGAGCATTGTATAGTACTTACAAAATAGGCGACAGAATTCAACACTTCTTCTAACGATTCTTAGTGTTTTTCTCACCGGGCTCAGACATTATTACGTAACATTTAAAATAGGAAATATATCATGAAGAATGATGTGATGCCATCTATTGTCCAGATGGAACAGGAAGTATTAAAAAACCTTGTAAAAGAGGTAAGAGAAACAGTGGCAAGGGACATACAATTGCCTACAGTAAGAAAACAATCATTTGGAATTGCCGACTTGTGGAATATCCGCAGGCAGGCGAGAACCGCGCGTTCGCGGTTTTAATTAAACCTTAAACTATGGGACGCAGCACATAAGTGCTGCGTATCCATTTTGTACTTTTCAAAATTATAATCAGGGAAGATTTGATTTGGCTAAAGGTTTCTCATAAATAAACCTCACAAGCGCATTTTTTTTATCATCAGAGGTGAGATAAAGTTGGTAGCGTTTATCACCGGCATTCACGATCATAAGCGCCGTATTGGGAGGTATTGATCCCATATTTTCTCCAACCATTACTACTTCCTGTATCGTACGCTGAAAATCCACTTTCACACTTGCAGAAACAGGTTTTGCAGATAAAATTTTATTAGATACTACGGGCATATCATTGATGTAAACCGATATCGTATCACCATCCACTACGCCGTTGTCGTAAAAATCAAGCCGGATAAGGCCGGTATCTACTTTGATCTCCCGTACGAGTTCAGCCTTTCTTTCAATTAATGTGCGCGGTAGATTGGGTTTGAAATCCGATTTTGAAAACCGTGTGAGCACGATGGTTCCAGGTGGACAATTTGCTTTATTATCCATCGTCTTGCCGCTCCATGAACCTCGTAGCTGTTCTTCAGCGCCACTGCCTTTATGAAAACTAAGGGCGTATTTTTTTATGCAGGGCACACAATCTGCCGGTATACGAAAAGTGGTAACACCCAGTTCACTAATGGATATCGAGTTGCTGTCGGAGCTATAATTGCCGGCAAAGGTTTCTTTTACAAAATTGGTAGTGTCGGAATAATGATAGGAGACACCGGATATTTTAGTTCCGGATACACTTAGTTGCAGTTCGATATTATAAACGGGAAAACAACCCCCGGGCTCCATTACAAGCTTCCCTCTCCAAATCCCATTAATATCCTGCGCTGCCACAAAATTAAGGTGGAGTAGCAGGGCAATTAAAAAAAAGAAATAGCGCATGAGCAATGAAAATAGAAGAAATTACCGAAGACGGTCGAAAAATTACAGAAACGGTTAGTAGATTATTTTGGTTTTACATACCGGAAGCGCACGACAGCATTTTTCTGTTCTGTCGACGTTATCCTTACATCGAAACGCTGATCGCCCGACTCTACGATCATCAGGGAAGTATTTGGAGGAATGCGACCGAGATTTTCGGCAACCATCACCAGCTCGTGCTCGGAATTATCTTCATCCATTTTCAATTTAATGATCAATGGCGATGCCGTTAATCTTTTAGCCGACAATACCAGCTTTTTATCCATGTATACGGAAATGGTATCGTCGTCAATTTCACCATTGTCAAACAATTTCACCACTACATTCTCGTCGCTCACATTTAATGTCTTTACCAATTCATTGGTCCGGCTCTTCAACGCGTCAGGTGTGGCCACAGGGATCGTGATTTTCTTAGTTACCGGCGGTTCAATTTTCTTTACAGTATCCACTGGCGGAATCACAGGGGGATTCGTTTTGGGTTTAGCTTTTGCCTGGTCCGTAACTTTTGGAGCAGGTTTTTTTACCGGTGGATTGGTAACAGGCGGAGTAGTGGTTTTTGGGGTAGTTGCAGGTGGCTTGGCAGGCGAAGTAGTTGCTACATCACCCTTCTTTCGGAGAAAGGGTTCAACATAAAAATCAGAA
>CBFGYO010000107.1:0-14247 GCA_965652975.1 uncultured Chitinophagaceae bacterium
GATAGCGACATGCAACCAGGCTGCATGGTCTTTCTGGTCTGTTTTTTTTGAAAGGCCCAATATTGCATTGCCGTTGGTCAGGCAAATAGAAGCGCTTTCGAGTGCAGTATCTATGCTTAGCAGGATGGGCATTATTGTTTCGCTTCCATTTTTAAAAGTGGTGCCGGTGCATATAATTTTTTTTCTTTTGCAAGCGTTTCGAGCAGGCTCACAATCTTCGGCAGCCCGATTTTCTTACTCCATTCAAATGGCCCGTATGGATAATTGGTACCTAATTTCATGGCAGTATCAATTTCTTCTTTTGTGCTTACCTTTTCTTCCAGTGTAAAATAAGCTTCATTGATGATCATGGCCACTACCCGCGCAGTGGGAAAAGCAGTGGAACTGGATGTCCAGCTTAATTCTTTATTAAATGCAGAAAAAACAGTTTTCGTTTTATTCTTTATCTCCTCATCGTTGCAAAAAGCTTCCACAACAGTTCTTTTTAAGAAAGTAGGCCAACCATTGATGCTAACAAAATTTGAAGGAAGTGTAGCATGATCGATATTCATAGCCGCAATTACTACGGGCCTTACTGGAAGTTCTTTTAATATAGCAAGCCTGGCAGTTTCACAATTAAATAAAAGATCAACAAATGCGGCAGCATCAGGGTGATCATTGAATTCTTCAACGCTATTTATCCAATGCGCGGTTAGGGATGGTTGTAAGCCCTGCATTAACAGTTCTTCCTTTAGCGCTTCATTTGCCAGTATCACTACCGTCATAGACTATTTTTTGCAAAGAAAACGTATAAAGCTAAATTCGTTGAACTGTTTTTAAAAATATATAACGAATGACAATTATCAATACAAGCCAGGCTCCGGCGCCAATAGGACCTTATAACCAGGCTGTCAGAAGCGCTAACCTGTTGTTTATATCTGGACAAATTTGCATCGACCCCACATCTGGCGAATTAAAGAATGGTGATTTAAAGGAAGAAACAGAACAGGTGATGAAAAATCTCGGCTCGATTTTAAAAGAAGCTGGTATGAAATTCAGCAATGTGGTAAAAACGACGATATTCCTTACCGATATGCATCGCTTTGCAGAAGTAAATGAGATTTATGGAAAATATTTTGACTCCGATTTTCCTGCCCGGGAAACAGTGCAGGTATCAGCCCTTCCTAAGTTTGTGAATGTAGAGATCAGTATGATCGCAGCCGTTTAATGATATGCGCCGCCTGTTAAGATCACTTTTGCTACGCCCCGTTTTATGGGCTTCCGACAGGTTTTCGTCAAGGCCAAAACGCGATCTGATCTTTAAAGCACTAACCAAACTTTATGACACCATCCGTTCCGATCCGGGTAAAAGAGGGTTGGTGATCCCACTACAAAAAGATGCCGCGAAAATTATTATTTTCTCGGATCATCATAAGGGAGCCAAAGATGGTTCCGATGATTTCATTCTTGCTGAACCTAACTATCTCGCAGCATTGGAGTATTACAACAACAATGCGTTTACCTATATCTGCATGGGCGATTGTGAGGAGCTATGGGAAAATACATTAACGAAAGTCAGAAAATCCAATACCGCAAGTTTTGAAGCCGAACAAAAATTCATTCCGGGCAACCGCTTTGTAAAAATTTTTGGTAATCATGATCTCTATTGGGACAACGATCCACTTGCGGCCTGGCAATTGAAGGAGATCTTTAAGGAAAAAATAAAAATATACGAAGGCGTTATACTCCGCATTACTGACGGCGAAAAGGTGATCGATATTTTTTGCACGCATGGGCACCAGGGCGATGCCAGCAGCGATGGCAATTGGTTCAGCAAATTTTTTGTTGCACGTATCTGGGCGCCGCTACAAGCTTACCTGCTCATCAACCCCAACACGCCGGCTTATGATAAAAGCAAGAAGAGCCTGCACAATGATATCATGTACCAGTGGTCGTCCAATCAGCAGAACGTATTATTAATTACGGGCCACACACACCAGCCTGTTTTTGGATCGCTTACGCACCTGGAAAGACTTTATAAAAGTTTCCAGTTTGCACAACAGGAAAAGAATACACAAAAAATCCTCGACATCCAGACGGAAATCAGGAAAAGGGAAAGTGATTTTGCTGCGGTAGCACTTGACTACATGAGTATGAAGCCCTCTTATTTCAACACTGGATGTTGCTGCTATTCAGACGGCGATATTACAGGTATCGAAATAATCAATGGTTGCTTTCGACTTATTAAATGGAAAACGATTGATGAAAGCCCACAGCGGGAAGTGCTGGAGGAAGTGAGTCTGAGTACGCTGTTGGAGGAGCTTAAATGGTGAAAGCATAATACAGAGCGAGAAACAGAGCGGGAGCGGGTGTAGAGCGAGAAACAGAGCGGGAGCGGGGACAGAGCGAGAAACAGAGCGGGAGCGAAGGGTTGATCCTCGCTCCCGCTCTGTTTCTCGCTCTGTTTCTCGCTTTCCTCTACGCTTCCACCCTGTTTCTCCCTCTTCTCAATGCCAGCGATGAAATGATTGCAACGATCGCTCCGACGATGAACACAGTTGCAGCCATCACAAGAAAGGTCATCAATGGACTACTGAAGAATTGTTTTTGTTTTTCCAGTGCTTCCAGCTTGGCGGGAAGTTCAGCGGCGGAGGCGGACGCTTTTATGTTTTCTACATAATGGCCATAATATTCATCCTGCCAGCCAGGATTGATGACCTCTACATATAATACATTGAATAAGCCAAAAAGAAGAGCCGGCATTAATGCAATGAGCAAACCTATTTTCAATCCCTGCCCGAAACTTAAATACCCGTTATTCACTTTGTCGCGGTAGTGCCGGATGCCAAAGAACACGAAAATCATGGACAAGGCAATGGTGAGGTAGCCGGCAATTTCCTGGGTGTTATAATCTGCAGTTTTGGCAAGTACAAAGACGTTGAAAATATTTACGACAATAATAAAGGCAGAAGCGAGCAGGCCGTAGCGGATGGCAGTAGATTTCATGTTGATTTGTTTATGGCAATTTATATCAAAGCAGTGCGCACGTGCTCATACGAAAGTAGGAAATGACTCCTCCCAAAGGCTGATTTCATCTTAAAATGAAGGGGTTAAGCAACAATCTTTCTTTCTTTCGCTACCTGGATGGCCTGGGTTCGACGCTTGGCGTCCAACTTGAAAAGGATATTCGATACATGTGTTTTGATCGTGCTTTCGGAGATAAACAGGGCCGTGGCGATTTCCTGGTTGCTGAGTCCTTCCGCCATTTTGACCAGCACATCGTGCTCGCGTTGCGTAAGGCCGGCTTTTTTAATAGCGTTGTAGTCGATTGCAGAATTAGGAGAGATGGCAACAGGCGTATCCGTAGTATTTTTTTGCTGGGAACGTTTATTGAAATAAATACCTGCGAAAAAGAAAATTATTGCCGCCATGGCAACGATTACTTCCAGGCGCACATTCCCGCTGATAAAATTGACCTCAGCTATCCGGAACAGGATCAATAAACAGAGTATCAAAAGCCCAAATCCAATAATAATCGCGCGCATGATACGAAGTTACGCGAGCTCAACGATCCGGGGTTGGCAAGTTACTCCCTACCACCTGGGTGTTATAGCTCATGGCTCGAGGCTCGTAGCTCGCAGCTATCTCAAAAGGCTTTTTTCCAATTATTATTCTCCCTGTTCCAATCAGGAAGTTTCTTATCGGGGTCCAAAACCACTTCTTTGATCTCACTTGTAGTGGGTACACTGATCGTCCACTCAGCACCGCGTTGCCAGATCTCTACCGGAAGATTTAGTTTATGCTCTTTGCCATTGCTTTCTTTTATCAATATGGTAACTGGCATCGGCATTTTGCCGATATTTTCAAGTGTAATCTCCGACCCGTTGCCCGGTTTGTCTTCTATATATTTTACAGCCTTCACCGACTGATCAATCCTCCACGAATTAAATACCCATCCTCTCCAAAACCATCCCAGGTCTTCACCACTTACATTTTCCATCGTGTGAAAGAAATCCCAGGGAGTTGGATGTTTAAATGCCCATCGGCGAATATATTCCCGGAAAGCAACATCGAAGCGCTCGGGTCCCAATACCAGGTCGCGCAAAGCATGCAGCATTTGCGCTGGCTTGCTATATGCAGCCATCCCAAGATTGTCCTGTTGTATCACTTCAGGAATCGTATAAAGCGCATCCATATGATCACCAAACGTGGCTTTTACCATCATGGTTGATGAAGGATCGCTGAAGTAGCTTTGTGTGTTGAACTCACCTTTATTGAAGGCGGCAGTAGAAAAGTCATTGATAAATGTATTGAAGCCTTCATCCATCCACGCATATTTCCTTTCATTGCTGCCGACGATCATGGGAAACCAGGTATGACCAAACTCATGATCGGTAACTCCCCATAATCCGCCACCGGTAGCTTCAAAACTGCAAAACACTATACCTGGATATTCCATGCCGCCCACAATACCAGCTACGTTCACTGCTGCGGGATAAGGATATTCATACCATTTACCAGAATAATGTTCGATGGATGCCTTTACCATCTGGGTAGAGCGGCGCCAGTCATCACCCTTTTTATCCTTTGTACTCTCAACCGGATAAGCACTCATAGCCAGGGATTTTTTACCACTGGGCAGGTTGATTTTTGCTGCGTCCACTATAAATGCCGATGAAGCGGCCCAGGCTGCATCGCGAGCCTGTTGGATCCTGAATTTCCACGTTGTACTTCCTTTTGCGCTGGCTGATTTCTTTTCAGTAATTTCTTTCTCACTCCTTATCACAACTGTTTTATCACTGTTTTTTGCATCCGTATACCTGCGGTATTGCTCAGCCGAAAAACATTCCTGCGGATTTTGGAGTTCACCCGAACCTACTATCATCAAATTGGAAGGAGCCGTTACACTGAATTCTATATCTCCAAATTCAAGATAAAACTCACCGGCGCCAAGGTATGGCAACGTGTTCCAGCCCTGGATATCGTCGTACACGGCCATACGTGGGTACCATTGTGCTATTTCGTATACCCAGCCGTTCTTCGTTTTCAATCGTCCCATCCTGTCTGTGCCATACTCAGGAATTTCAAATGAAAAAGCAATCGTAAGTTTTACCTGGCCGCCGGAGGCCTTTACCGGATCCTGCAACCACACCTGCATACGCGTATCTGAAGTGATGGTTCGCGGAGCATAATTTTTTTCATCACTACCCGCTTTTATCGATTCGATTTTATAGCCACCTGTAAAATTTGAATTTGCCCACCTGCCACCAGCCTCGGTAGTAGTAGCCGAACCCCGTGAATCGCTTTTGTATATATTTTGATCAAGCTGGAGCCAGAGAAATTTAAGATTGTCGGGACTATTATTGGTGTAAGTTAGTTCCAACTGTCCTTTTACAGTATGCGTACCAGTATCAAGTACGCATTTGATGCTATAGTCTGCACGATTTTGCCAGTAACGTGGGCCCGGTTCACCACTTGCACTCCGAAAATCATTACCCGGGTAAGGATAAAACTGGGGATTGAAAGCTTCTTTGGCATCATATGCCGATTGGGAAGATGCGTAAATAAAAAAGCATGCGCAAAGGATGGCGAGCACTGTTCTTTTCATATGGGATGTTTATAAAAGAGGCTGTAAGTTAGGGCAAATGGTTGCAGGGGTGGTTACCGTTTGTGGGTTTTTTGGCTAAGAGCCTGGAAGAGTAAAAGAGGGTTTATGATGGGTTGGAGGATTGTTTTTATTCCGGATGTCGTTTCGCGCAGATTAGGCAGGTTGAGCAGATGGCGCAGATCTAAATTAAAATCTGTGTTATCCGCTACATCCGATACATCCGCGTTATCTGCTCAACCTGCCTAATCTGCGCGAACCAAAACCCGCAACTAAAAGAGGTTTCATTCTTTACAGTAACTCTCTTTTACTCCTAATCTCTTTCAAGCTCCTAGCCAAAGAGTTCTTCCGCCACCGCCACACTCTCCGGTCTGCCCACATCCACCCACCGGTCGCCCGTATGATCATAACCCTGGATAATATGTTCACCCGCTAATTGTAAATAAAGATCGATCAGCGAAAATTTCCCGCGCAGGCGTATATGATCAAATATCGCATGCTCGAACACAACAACGCAGCTATATGCTTTTTGTATAAGCACATCACTACCACGTACAATTATTTCTTCACCGGTTTTCGTGTTGCGCCAGCCGCAGAGCCTGCTTTTATCATCAAATAAAAGATAGCGGGAGGTGGAGCGTTGTGTTACTCCAAAACTTACCAGTGCATTATTGCTGGTATGGAAAGAAATCAATTTGCTGATATCAAGATCAGTGAGTATGTCCACATTGCAGGTTACAAAACGTTGGCCAGGTGTAAAAAGGTCTTTTGCTTTTAATAGGCCACCTCCCGTATCAAGCAGTTCGTCCTGTTCATCGCTGATCACTACATGGCTGCCCCATCCATTATTCTTTTGGATTGCATCTGTAACCTGGTTGGCAAAATGATGCGTATTGACAATAATATCCTTTATACCGAACTGCTGCAGGTATTCAATGTTTCGTTGCAGGAGGGTTTTGCCATTGACAATTGCAAGGGCTTTGGGGTGTTTATCAGTCCAGGGTTTGAAGCGGGTGCCGAGCCCGGCACTAAAGATCATTGCTTTCATAAATTGTACTATTCTGCCCGGTTCAATTTTCTTTATTCACCAACGGGTTTTCCCAGTTTTTTGCATCCTGCACACAATGTTTCAGATCAATCTTCACCTTAAATTTATTCCGCAAATGCCTGGCTAGCGCATCGGCAGCATATACACTACGGTGCTGACCACCCGTGCAGCCGAAACTGACCATCAGGCTTTCAAAATCCCTTTTAATATAATCCTCAACGGTGATGTCAACGATATCGAATACACTATTCAGGAAATCCTGCATTCTCGTTTGTTGTTCCAGGAAATCTTTTACAGCTTTATCGCGGCCATGCTGCGTTTTGTAAGCATCGATCCTGCCAGGGTTTAATATGCCTCGGCAATCAAAAATAAATCCACCGCCATTTCCCGAATCATCAGTGGGCATACCCTGGCGATAGGAAAAGCTGCAAATCTTTACTACCAGCGGAGTTTTATCAGTAGCCTGTGTGGGCGAAAACTGTTCAATGATTTCATCAGCAACACACAGATCAAGTACTTTTCTAAACTCAGGAACTACGATACCGATACTTTGATTCTGAAAAAATTCTTTCAGGTTTCGCAGGGCAAGTGGAATGCTCGTAAGGAATTGCGCTTTACGTTCAAACAGTCCTCTAAAACCATAAGCGCCGAGCACCTGCAACAGCCTGATGAGTACATAACCATTATACTGGCTCCTGAAAATATTTCGGTCCAGTGGAGCAGTTATCAACCGTTCAAATTCATTCATATAATCTTCGAGCAGCTCATCCTTCCAGTTTTCGGGCAGGTTGGCACGCGCTTGCCAGAGCATACTGGCCACATCATATTGTGGCGCACCCTTCATACCACCCTGGTAGTCGATAAAATGCACCTGGTTGTCTTCAGACACCATGATGTTGCGGCTCTGAAAATCGCGGAACATAAAGTATTTAAACTCCGTGTGGGTAAGGTAATTGCTCAGCGCTTCAAAGTCGTCTATCAGTTTTTGTTTATCGTATGGTTTGCGCAACGCGTCGAGGAAATAATATTTAAAGTATAGCAGGTCGGCCATGATGGCTTGTTTGCCAAACTCCTTGTTTGTAAGGCAGCGTTCATAATCGAGGCCTTCATCACCCATTACCTGCAGGCGTGCGAGCTCTTCAAGACTTTTTTTGAATAAATCATAAACCGGGTCGGTAAAGCTTTCTTTTTCAAGTTTATTTAAAAGCGAGGTATCACCAAAATCCTGCTGGAGGTAATACATCCTGTCATCACTCACGGCCAGGATGGTAGGTGTACAGAGATTTTTTTCGGCAAAATGATCGGAGAAATATATGAAGCTTTCATTTTCCTTGATATTGGCTCCGTAAGTGCCAATTACCGAATCATTTTCTCCATGAAGCCGGAAATAACGCCGCTCACTACCCGACTGGGGCAATACATCGAGGGAGACAGCTTCTTTTCCTTTCCATTTTTTATAAAGGGCATTGATAGAATCAAGAATAGGCTGCATGGCGCAAATGTAGGGCAAAACCGTGCCAGGTCAACCGTTTTTGTGCTTACTTTGCTGCCCTTATGGACCAGCCTGTTTGTATCCTCATCATGGCACATAGCCACGAAGAGTTGTTAAGGAACCTGCACCAACGCCTGCAACATCCGCAGGTGCGGGTGTTTGTGCATATTGATAAAAAATCGCAGGCATTATTTGAAAAGCTTTCCGCCCAAACTTCAATGCGACTCATCCAGCAGCGCGTAGACGTGCAGTGGGCACATATCTCGCAATTGCAGGCGTATTTTTCATCATACAAAGAGATTGTAAATACAGGTTACCAGTTTGAACATTTCATTGTAATATCCGGGCAGGATTACCCGCTTGTATCGCCCGAGAAAATAGTTGAGTTCCTTGTCGCCCATAAAAATAAGAGCATGATCAGTTATGTGCCACTTTCCAAGGATGGATGGACAGGTGCCATGAAGCGATATCGCTATCATTATTATATAAGGATGGAAAAACTATGGCGTGGGCTGATGATGCTGACGGGAATCCGGAGGCAATTTCCTTTTGGCCTGAGTCCATATGGTGGTTCACAATGGATCAACCTGTGCCGGAAACATATGGATTATGTAATTGCATTTTGCGATAAGCACGTTTCATTAATGAATTTTATGGCAACCGTCCGTTTTCCGGAGGAAATGCTTTTGCAAACATTGCTGCAAAACAGTGAGTATAAAAGTGATTGCATCAATGACGATATGCGGTTCATAAAATGGACACATGGCAAAAGCAATCCCGAGGTACTTACGGAGAAGCATTATGAAGAAATAAAGAATGCGGGAATGAAATTCTTTGCAAGGAAAGTGGATTTGAACCAGTCTGCATCGCTGATTGCATTATTGAATGAAAAATGCTCATGACTACTACTGATTATCTCATTATAGGATCGGGACTCACCGGCGCAACCATCGCCAGGCTTTTACACGAAAGAGGTGAAAAGGTACTGGTGCTCGACAGGCGTACGCATGTAGGGGGAAATGTACATGATCACCTGCACGAAAGCGGCATACGGGTGCATACTTACGGTCCGCACTATTTCCGAACTTCTGATGAACGTATCTGGAGTTTTGTAAACAGGTTTGCACAATTCTACGACTATGTTGCGTCACTCAAATCGTGGGTAGATGGCAGGTATGAGAACTGGCCTATCGCCGCGTCTTATATACGTAAACATATTGGTGAAAACTGGACACCGTCCTTTAAAGGCACACCTGCCAACTTCGAAGAGGCCGCATTGAGCCTGATGCCTGAATTGATTTATGAAAAATTCATCAAAGGATATAACATCAAGCAATGGGGCGTGGACCCAAAAGAACTTTCGGCTACGCTGGTAAAAAGATTCGATGTGCGTGAAGATGACGACCCAAGGTTGATGCCTAATCATACTTACCAGGGTATACCAAAAGACGGGTATGCAGTATTTATGGAAAAAATGCTGGAAGGGATACCGGTGCAGTTACAATGTGACTACCTGCAACGCCGGAATGAGTTTACTGCTTCTAAGATGGTAATATATACAGGTCCCATCGATGAGTATTTCAATTATGAGTTCGGTAAACTGAAGTATCGCGGCCAGCAACGGGTGCATGAATGGATCGACAACCAGGAGTGGCATCAACCCTGTGGACAGGTCAACAATCCCGATCTTAACCAGGGTCCGCATATCCGTACACTGGAGTGGAAGCATATGATGCAGCCTGCAACCTCATCCAAAATAAATGGTACGCTCATTACAAAAGAAATTACTTACACGCCAGCAAGTCCCGAAGACTACGAATATCCATTTCCCGACCAGGGGAATGCCGAACTGTTCAAAAAATATAAGGCGAAAGCTGAGTCCATTCCTGGTTTACTTGTTTGTGGCCGATTAGGGGAATATAAATATTATGATATGGACCAGGCAATTGGGAGGGCGTTTATGCTTTTTGAGAAGAAAATAATGCAATAAGCTACAGGCTACAAGCCTCAAGCCTCAAGCCTCAAGCCTCGAGCTTCGAGCTTCGAGCTGCGAGTGAAAGACAATGGCTGGTAGCTAATACGGTCTTTTGTTACCGGGACATACGTGGGTTGATAATGGCCTCAGAAAAATGGCGTTAAGAAAATTACGGAGGAAGGCGACACTGCCGTAGGCGGTGAAACGCAGGCGGCGCGCGCTTAGTGGGATGTAATATTTTACTATGCGAAGCGAGTGCCTGCGTTTCGTCTTCCTCCGTAATTTTTAGCCATTTTTCTGAAACCTTGATTTTTTTTGTTACTTATTTGCATCAAGGCAAAGAAGTAAGCGGAGTGTTCGATAGGGGTCTTGGTGAAGTATCTCATTAAGCAAGAAAGATTCGATTTAAAAAAATAGTGTAGCTATAGAATTAAATAGCCTGAGCTTCAAGGGAGAAATGCCTAGCTCGTAGCCCAAGGCTCGCAGCTCGAAGCTTTGCCAAGATCAGCTACAATTATATAACTTTGCGAACGCCTGTTAGTCGCAGGCTAATTCCCAAATATGAGTAACACCCCTGTTCAAAAAGTACGTATCGTTACAGCCGCTTCTTTATTTGATGGCCACGACGCCGCTATCAACATCATGCGCCGCATTTTACAAAGCAAAGGCGCAGAGATCATTCACCTCGGTCACAACCGTTCTGTCAAGGAAATAGTGGAAACTGCCATCGAAGAAGATGTGCAGGGTATTGCGATTACTTCATACCAGGGCGGGCACGTAGAATTTCTAAAATATATGAAGGACCTGCTGGATGAAAATGGCAGCGGTCATATCAAAATATTTGCCGGTGGTGGCGGCACCATCCTGCCCACCGAAATTGAAGAGTTGCACGAATATGGAATTACAAGAATTTACTCACCGGACGACGGTCGCAAACTTGGATTGGAAGGAATGATTGGTGAAGTAATCGATTTATGTAAAAATGGAACAGGTTCTCCTGTAGATGCAATCGATAAAACCACATCCAGCGCGAAGAATGGCAAATTTGTACTGGGTGAATGGAAAGACGTGAAACATGTTGCTCGAAAGATCACCGCCGCGGAAATGGGCCAGTCGTTGCAACCTCAAACGGAAGACATTGATGTTAGCGAAGGTTCAGGCAACCCCGTTGAACCAGTAACAGAAAAAATAAAAGCAAAGAAAAGCGCGTCTGCAAAATCCAAAGCTTCTTCCAACGGTTTGGATGCTGCAATGGCAAGTATTGCTCCTGTATTGGGTATTACGGGCACAGGTGGGGCAGGTAAATCATCGGTAACCGATGAAATTGTGCGCCGCTATATTCATAATTTTCAAGACAAAACCATTGCTGTCATCTCGGTTGACCCCTCCAAGAAAAAAACCGGCGGTGCATTGTTGGGCGACCGGATAAGGATGAATGCCATTTCGCATCCACGTGCTTATATGCGCAGTCTCGCTACCCGCGACGACAATACGGCATTGAGTGGTGCCGTAAGTGACGCGATAACCATTTGCCGCGAAGCGGGATTTGATTTTATTATTCTTGAATCAGCAGGTGTTGGCCAAAGTGATGCCAGCATACTTGATTATTGCGATGTGAGTATGTACGTAATGACTCCTGAGTATGGCGCTGCTTCCCAACTGGAAAAGATCAACATGCTTGATTATGCAGATATTATTTGCATCAACAAATTTGACAAGGCTGGTGCGCTGGACGCATTGGCGGATGTAAAAAAACAATATAAACGCAACCACGCATTGTGGACAGCGAAGGATACCGAACTCCCTGTAATAGGGACGATGGCAAGCAAGTTCAATGACGAAGGAGTAAATCATTTGTTTGAGCTGCTGCTTAATAAGGTTGAAACCAAAACTGGTAAAAACTTTGGTGCGTTTCATTTTGCAAAAACGGCCAACGTATCGCAGGCCATCATACCCTCCAATCGTACCAGGTACCTAAGTGAGATCAGTGAAAACAACCGCAATTATGATCAGTTGGTCAACGACCAGGCCGCCATTGGATCCAAACTTTACCAGTTACAGGGTGCTTTGGAGATTATTAAAGAAAAAGCTGAACCATCATTGGTTACGGTGATTGAAAAGCAAATCAGTTTTTACCAGGACCAGTTGACACCCGTAAGCAGGAAACTTTTAAATAACTGGGAAGAAAAGAAGGCGGAGTATGCAAAAGACTATTATGAGTATTCGGTGCGGGATAAGGTGATAAAAATGGAGATGTTTTCGAAGAGCCTGTCGGGCACTCGCATTCCCAAAGTATTATTACCGAAATATAAAGATTGGGGTGACGTATTAAAATGGCAGGCGCAGGAAAATGTGCCGGGTCATTTTCCTTTTACAGCAGGGGTATTTCCATTGAAAAGAGAAGGAGAAGATCCTACGCGGATGTTTGCGGGTGAGGGCGGTCCGGAAAGAACCAATCGGCGCTTTCACTATGTAAGTGTTGACCAACCCGCCAAAAGACTTTCAACAGCATTTGACAGTGTAACACTATATGGAGAAGATCCTGATCATCGACCCGACATCTACGGTAAGGTTGGAAATAGCGGGGTGAGCATTGCCACAGTAGACGATGCCAAAAAACTATACAGCGGTTTCGATCTCTGCGATCCAAAGACATCTGTATCGATGACGATCAATGGCCCTGCGCCGATGTTGCTTGCATTTTTTATGAATGCTGCGATCGACCAGCAATGCGAGAAATATATTATAGAAAACAAGTTGAGCGAGGATGTAAACCGCATCATCGAAGCGAAATATAAAGCGGGCGAGCTTCCGGTGTATCTCGGAACAGATGGTAAACCAGTTGTTCCTTCCAAAGGTCAATTGTTAGGGAGCCTGCCTGCAGGTAATAATGGATTGGGCCTGCGCTTGCTCGGTTTGTCCGGTGCAGATGTATTGCCCGCAGATGTTTATGAAAAAATAAAGGCATACGCCTTATCCCAGGTAAGAGGCACGGTACAGGCTGATATCCTGAAAGAAGACCAGGCGCAGAATACATGTATATTTTCTACTGAATTCGCACTGAAACTGATGGGTGATGTGCAGCAGTATTTTATTGAGAATAAAGTGCGGAATTTTTATTCTGTATCAATTAGCGGGTATCATATCGCCGAGGCTGGTGCCAACCCGATTACGCAGCTTGCATTTACGTTGTCCAACGGATTTACGTACGTAGAATATTATCTAAGCCGCGGCATGAACATCGACGACTTTGCGCCAAATCTTTCCTTCTTTTTTAGCAATGGCATGGATCCTGAATACAGTGTTATCGGCCGTGTAGCACGAAGGATCTGGGCCAAAGCGATGAAGTATAAATACAAGGCAAACAAGCGCAGCCAGATGTTGAAGTATCATATTCAGACATCGGGCAGATCCCTGCACGCGCAGGAAATAGACTTCAATGATATACGTACCACACTACAGGCGCTGTATGCTATTTATGATAATTGCAATTCCCTACACACAAATGCATACGACGAGGCAATCACTACACCTACGGAAGAAAGTGTACGACGTGCAATGGCAATTCAATTAATCATCAATCGCGAACTTGGAACGGCTAAAACTGAAAATTTTATACAAGGCAGTTTCGCCCTTGAAGAACTAACGAGCCTGGTAGAAGAAGCAGTGTTGATGGAGTTTGACCGGCTTACCGAAAGGGGTGGGGTATTGGGCGCAATGGAAAGAATGTACCAGCGCAACAAGATACAGGAAGAGAGCCTTTACTACGAACACCAAAAACATACGGGTGAATTACCTTTGGTAGGTGTCAATACCTTCCTCAATAAAAAAGGAAGTCCTACTATCATCCCCAATGAGGTAATTAGGAGTACAACGGAAGAAAAGGAGCTACAGATCAATAACCTTGAATCTTTCCGTTCGCGCAATAAAAATAAGTCGGAAGAAATGTTGAAACGACTGCAAACTGTTGCGATCAACAACGGGAATTTATTTGCCGAACTGATGGAAACCGTGAAATACTGCTCACTCGGACAAATCACGCATGCACTTTATGAAGTTGGAGGTCAATACAGGAGGAACATGTAAGGAAGATAAAAGATAATAGATAAAAGATAAAAGTTGTTTCAGGCGAAATCTTTGACATCTGT
>CBFGYO010000108.1:0-13875 GCA_965652975.1 uncultured Chitinophagaceae bacterium
ATTGTGTATATACATGAAGCCACCTTTTCCCTTACGGATAAAGACGATTACCGTTGCGAATTCCGTAAACCTTCCCTTTACCTGGCTATCGGTACCGATACAAACCTTCAGATCATAGCCCTGAGCCTTTTCGAAAGCCAGCACCCGGTCAATCTCTTCTATGATGGGTATCTTGATTTCCCTGCCCGCCAGTGTCCGCCATGTTTTCAAATGTTTCATCAGTTTGCGTTTTATTTCCGCGGAGAGTAAAGGGATCGAACCTTTGCATCGTTTTACAGATGTCCAGGCTTAGCAAGCCGGCACATTACCTCTCTGTCAACTCTCCAGAATTATTTTCCTTTTTCTTATAAACTATTTTCCTGTGTGAGTGGCTGGAGTCGAACCAGCAAAGCCCGAAGGCGTCGGTTTTACAGACCGACATGACTCACCATCGTCATCGCGCTCACTTGTGCCGGCATTTACGCCGGCCGTTTTCAATTTGCTGCCTGCCTTGCGAAACCAATAACAGGCTCCTTGCTCTTTTCACGAAATACAGCAAGGCTTTCTGTCATACTATTTGCCCAGCTATGCTGTGCTGAAGTATAAAAAAGCTGGCAATAGTTTGACCCCAATTCAATCATTCTTTTATTTTTCATTATGAAAATGGTATTGTTGAAATAGGTCTTTTGATCGCCCTGGTCTAAATAAGAGTGTTGTATTGTTTCGGTTATTTCACTTTGAAATGTTTCTGTGATATAAGCAAATACCTTTGAAGTATCCAGTTCGCCCACATACCTGATGCAACAAACTGCATTGTGCATATAGGCATATAAAACTTTTGGATCTACAAAGTGTCCATTAAACAATGTAGCAACCTTGCTAATTCGCGGTCTAAACAGCCTTAATAACATATTTCTCATATTAATTGTCTTATTTCAATTGGTTTGGCGGCATGCGCACAGATACCATCATTTATTACGCGTTTTGTTTTTAAAAGCATCCCCGCTGCATCTCACGGGGAATGCTTATTCCTCCTTCTGCATCTAATTTTTTCTATTGCTCCTGGTTTTTGTTTCGATGCTGGAGCTTTGCTTTATACCTCTCACTAATTAATTCCACTAACAGGTGAATCGTCAATACCAGTAAAATAAATTTCATAACCGTCTCCTTTTCATTTATCATGACCGTGCGCCGTAGCACAAAAAAACCCGGTCGTTAGGATCGACCGGGTTCATTAATGTGGTAACGGGTACCTACAACTGATGATTTCCAGGTCGATAATATTTATTATCGTTTACAAAATATTTTGATGCAATAGTTTTGCTCATGGGCATACGATTACATACCCGACTTTCAGCGCGTAATGTGGTCTGTGCCGGAAGAATACTTCCTGTTTGCATACCTATTGCTCTATTTTCTCTTTTTATCCGCATCCGATTATTTAATAAATGAAATACCAACTACTTTACTGCATAGGTGTTAAGACAATAAAAAACCCCGCAATCACTTGCGGGGCCTGTATTTCACTTAGTTCTTTTTTTTAAAACTCGCAATGCAATACTATACTCCCGCAGCCTGTAATATCCTTGCCAGGACTGAACCGGTTTAGTGATTTAATATGTAATGTCTGGTATCGCATGTTTTTATTTGCGTTGCAAAGATGTAATTATTTTTTTGTTGTTGCCAAATTTTGGGAAAGTATTTTTTAAAATATTTCACGCAAAGGTACAAAGGCGGGAAAGCTCGCAAAGATTTTTAAGCTCTTTAAAACGGCTTGAGAACGCACCAAAAAAAATTCTTAGCGTGCTTTGCTTTCTTTGCGCCTTTGCGTGAAACTTCTAGAAGTTTATCCCCGATATCTGCAATCGATGAATGCACCAGTAATCAGTATCAGTATCCTTTTCGAGGAACACATGCCACTGACCGGACAACCGGAACACATTATTATTTAGCATGGCCCTTACCTCGTAGTTACCTGTAACCTCGCAATGCGTATCCTGCAGGACGCATGCTGTATTTTCCAGGCTCTCAAGTGTGATCTCGTCGTAGGCCAATTTGAAACGGTTAATAATCGCCTTCAGTTCATTATTGGTAAGCGATGCATGCCGGTTGAACTGCAGCCCTTCGCACTTAAAATAATGCATCCATTCCATAGGTTCAGTACGGAAAATGAAACGCATACAATGATCCGTAGCGATCACGGTGTTGTCATACACGATATCGGGATAGAATTCATCGTAAATAAACCCGCTCATCATACCTGGCATATTGATGTCGTCCATTTCATACTCAAATAATTCCTCGGTGGCGAAGCGATAAAGTTCTCTTTTGGAAACATTGGGACTGCAAGCATCCAGGTGTACCCCGTGCTCGCGCATATATGCCGACAATTCTTCCCAGGATTTTTCTACCTGGTCGTCCGGTATCGAGGCAGAAGGCAAAAAATGCGTGGGCCTTTGAATTTTGTCAAAGACTTTAATCCGCTTGTGCGCGTCCCATTGCCTTTCAAATTCCTCGATATGCTTAAGAAACTCATTTTCGACTTCCGGAGGCAACTCCTTTTCATCATCGATAGATGCAAAATTTGCTCCCCGCTCCAGCATTAGCTTCATTTTCAGAAAATCATTTTCAGCGTGTAGCTGTTCATCCTCATTCAGTTGATTGATTGCCATAATAGAATATTTTATAGCAATATAGATTCATGAGGAAGGGATACCATTGGAAAAAAACATTTTCTGCGGGGATTTTTCTGATCAGATAAAAGATAAAAGTTGTACTTAGTCGGAATTCCCGACTGGATACAACTTTTATCTTTTATCTTTTATCTGGCTAAAAGAGTTTCCCCTGCTCGCCCGGTCTCCTGAAAATTGTTGTATCAAGGTCCCACCGGTCCTGGTTCAGACCATATAACTTACCATACATATGATACTGCTGTGCTACTATATCGGCAATGCTTCCCTCTCCTCGCATGCGTACGCCCCATCGCGTATCATTTACCTGCCCGTCGTGGCTTTGCTCGATCAAATGCCAGATCTTATCTGCCCTGTCGGGAAAGTTTTTATAAAGCCAGTCGTGAAATAATAATTTTATCGCACCATTCAGTCGTATAAAAGTATATGCTGTAAACGTTGCTCCTTTTTCGGATGCTTCTTTCATGATCCTTTGCATTTCATGTTCATTTAGCCCTGGTATCATTGGCCCCATCATCACCCCGGTACGAATACCGGCCTTGCTTAAATCTTCTATCACTTTCAATCGTTGCCTGGCAGTAGTTGTTCTAGGTTCCATTACCCTTCGTAGTTCTTCATTGAACGTAGTTACTGATACCATTGCTGATACCAGTCGTTTCTTCGAAAGTTCCTGCAGTATATCGGTATCCCTGATGATCCACGAATTTTTTGTAAGAATGCCCACCGGCTGGTTGAACTCGTTGCACACTTCCAGCAAGGCCCTGGTCAACCTGTACTTTTGTTCTGCCGGCTGGTAGCAATCCGTATTGCCACTAAGCATGATGGGGAGACAAACCCATTTGGGATGCATGAGTTCCTTACGTAATAAACGTGCAGCATTTTTTTTCACAATGATCTTTTGTTCAAAGTCCAGGCCCGCACTATAACCCCAGTATTCATGCACATTTCGCGCATAGCAATAAATGCACCCATGCTCGCAGCCTGCATACGGGTTCATGCTATAGGCCATATTGAGATCGGGGCTCTCAACCCTGTTGACAATCGTTTTGGAATCCTGCTCCAGGTATTGTGTAGGTAAATTGTCGTCGCTCCAGTCGTCAATCCCTTCGATATGCTCACGCGTGCGTTCATCTTTGAGAAACCTGTTTTTGGTATTGAACTGCGCTCCTCTTCCCTGTAGGTATTGATCGCCTTCTTCTTTTTGAGTTGCCGATACCTTGTAGTGATCCTGCTGTAGTTTTTCCGCCATCTGTTTTTAGATTGGATTGAATAGAAAAGGAGAACAAAGAGCTCCGCTCAGTTTCCATCACACATTCCCGCTCTTTATTCTCCTTCGTTTCGCACTGTACTTACTCACGGTTTTTGATTAGTAGGCCCCGTCAGCCAAAAAGTTCGCCCTGCTTTGTTGAAACCGGCAGGTTTTCAAATTCAAATCGTTGTACCAACTGGTATTTCACTTCCCCCGCCGGCCTTCGCAGCAGTATCATTGAATCGGCAATAAACCTTCCGGTAAAAGATTTATGACTGTATTCCAGCCACCCTTTCTCATATTGCCAGGGTTTTAATTTGCGGGCGATAGTGAGATGCGGCTCCATGATAAAATGCGGTTTGTTGTCCTCGTTCAGCTTCATCAACCGCTGACCTTCGTGGCGCAACAACTTCACCAGGTTTTGTATGGGCACCTTCGACGTTACATTGATATAAATAGTATGTGATGGATAACTCCCAAAATCTTTCAACTCCACTTTGAATGGATGGTATCCCATCGCGATCGTCTTTAACCTGTTGACGATCTTTTCTTCCATCATTTCATATTGTGTAAAGGTGACCAGCGCAAGCTGTTGGCGCACGCCCTTCACCCCATCTACCTTGAACGCATCGGCAAACGCTTCCTTGACTTTCAATATCTTCTCTGCAAGCTCCGCGGGCGGGCTGAGTACCAGTAAATATTCAAAAACCCGGTAACCGGGAATGCCGGTGATTATCTTCTCCATTGCTACCTGTTTTAAATTTTTTTCTAAAAATACTTCCCTATTTTCTTAGCATAAATTTACTAAATTATTTAGCTTTACAAAAATATTTTTTATGGAGGGGGAAGAATTTTACGGTGCTGCCTACAAGGGTTCCAAACAGTATACGCAGCAGGAAGTGAAGACAGCTAACGCCACCGGTTTTGGTGCTGCGGCAGACGACTATATGGAACGCGGCATTGACCTGAATGAGCAACTCATCAATAACAAACCGGCCACTTATTTTTTCCGGATGAAGGGCGATGCCATGCGCGATGCCGGCATCTTCGACCACGATGTGCTGATCGTGGACCGTTCTATCAAACTGGCAGATGGGAAAATCATTATCGCGATACTGAACGGCGAATTGCTCGTTCGCCGTTTTCACAAAAATTTTTCCTCCGCCTTCCTGATACCGGAAAACACTCGGTACAAAACGATCAACCTCGCCGAGTTTAGCGACTTCACGGTGTGGGGTGTGGTAACGTATGTGATCCATGCAGTGTAATCATTGAACGTGCAAACATGAAAGCGATCATCGACTGTAATAGTTTTTATTGTTCCTGCGAGCGCCTCTTCCGGCCCGACCTGGAAAATAAACCCGTGGTGGTGTTGAGCAATAATGATGGCTGCATCATTTCGCGAACGGATGAAGCAAAAAAAATTGGTGTGGGCATGGCCTCGCCGTATTATCAAAACAGGGAATTGATCGAAAAAAATGGCGTCGTCGTTTTTTCAAGCAACTATAATTTATATGGCGACCTCAGTATGCGGGTGATGGATACGCTGCGCCTGCTAGTAGGTAGCAAGGAGGTGGAAGTATACTCGGTAGACGAGGCCTTCCTCGATTTGTCCAAGGTGCCCGAATCACAATTGCATGCAAGTTGCGTACGGATAAAAGAAACGGTAGAACAATGGACAGGCATCAAAGTATCCATTGGCGCGGCGCCCACGAAAGTACTTGCAAAAGTGGCAAACCGCCTTTCAAAAAAAGATAAGAAAGGTACGGCAGGTGTACTGGTGTTGACCACGAAGGAAGAGATCAAAGAAGCACTTGAAAAGACGAATGTTGACGATCTCTGGGGGATAGGCCGGCAATATGCATTGAAACTGCATCACCTCGGTGTAGACAATGGCTGGCAGCTTAGCAACATGCCCGAGGAATGGGCGCGCAAGCACATGGGTGGTGTGGTGGGCAACCGGATGATCAAGGAGCTTAATGGTATTCCGTGCATTCCATTGAAGGATCCGCTCGAAACAAAAAAGATGATCGCAACCACCCGCATGTTTGGAAAGCCCGTCTTCACTCTTGAAGAAATTCGTGAAGCAGTAGCTACTTACACTTCACGCGCCGCGGAAAAGCTTCGCCGGCAATATTGCGTTGCCGGGCACATGGATGTATTCGTAGTCACGAATGGATACAGCAATGAGAAATACGAATACCATCCACAAACGCGCCACCGGAGCTGTCGCCTTGGCACCGCCACTTCCGATACGCAACGTCTCATCAGCCACGCACTTCCGTTGGCAGAAGCACTCTTTGAACCGGGATTGAAGTACCTGAAGGCGGGCATTACGCTTAGCGACCTGGTGCCCGATGATGCCGTACAGGCAAATTTATTTACCAGGAACGCGCAGCCCGATAAAAAAAACCTGATGGAAACGATCGATAATATCAATTTCAGCCATCGCAACGACATTGTAAAATATGTAGCCTCTGGCCTTACCCGCAATTGGAAGATGCGCCAGGAATTGCGAAGCCGCCGCTTTACGTCGCGATGGGACGAGTTGTATGAAATAAAATAATAAACATGCTTAACCCCTATACCTTATTAACTCCGCCACTGTTGACGGCGATGCTGAAGCAACCAATGTTGTTCGTGCGCCAACATTATCCGCGCGGAGCTGGGGATGGCATGGATGCCGGTATAGTGCCCGTGCTCTTTACCCATTACCTGCAACGCACCGACGATAAGGAACGCGCTGAACGACATATGCGCCTGCTGCTAAAAGATCCCTACCGCTTTTTATACGATAGTAGCATTCCCGAACACCGGGCGAAGCTGGAACACGCAGCCACACAGCCGGAAGGTTTCCGTGTATATATCAACCTGTTGCCTCGCAAGTGGAAGCCGGGCGACCTGCTGAAGCAAAAGATCGGAACCTTTATGGTGCAGCGTTTGCCCTGGTGGAAATATTCTCCAGCCGATAAATTGAATGTGACGCTCAAAGAACGCTATGGCGAATTATATATCGGCCTGCTCTGGAAGGGTCAGCAGACTGAAGTACATTTGGATGAAATTGAAAAATCCGGTGTATGTGTTATGACATGAGTTTTTTCAGCAACATCAAGCTGATCAGCGACTACCTTTCCATCGATGAACCATTAACCGTTGAATTTGAACCTACCTGGCATCGCGTAGCGCAGGCATTTGGGCCCTGGCCGGTAATACTGAGGGAAGACGCGGAATATAAACTGAAACTATTTGAATGGGGTGTAATCGCCGACTATATGAACACACCTGAGAAGATAAAAGAATATCGCACCAGCATGGCCAATGCGCGAAGCGAGAAAATTGTGGGCGACAAACGATCGGTATGGCACAAGATCCGTAGAAATCGTTGCCTCGTTTTTACCACAGGCTTTTTCGAACACCATGACGCCGGGCTAAAAAAGAAAATTCCCTTTTTTATTCGTGTAAAAGATGCGCCGGTATTTTGTTTTGCCGGATTATACAATTACTCACCTATACCTGATCCAACTACAGGTGAACTCACAGGCACGTTTGCGGTCATCACCCGTCCGGCAAATACATTAATGTCGAGGATTCACAATGCCGGCGCTAATGGCAACAGGATGCCGTTGATACTTCCGCGGGAACAGGCGATACAATGGCTGAATGAAGACTTGACTGACGCAGCTATGGAAACACTATTGCAATATGAATTTCCTGCAACCGACCTCGAAGCCTGGCCCGTAAACACCATACGCACACGAAAAGAAGACAATGAATTGGTGATTAAAGAAGTAAAATATGACAACTTCAATTTTTTCCAGGAATCGCTTTTTTAAAAAACTGGGGCACGTGCAGATCCAGGCCGCAGACTTCATTCATTTGTTCCAACAGGTATACTGAAAGTTCCGGTGATGTGGCTTCATCATGCATGTGCATGAAAAAATACAATTCTTTCAATCCCCGATCCAGCCAGTATTTCATACGTTGTACCCAATCGTCTATACGTGAATAGTCGGTTGGATGCAGGCTGTTTCCTACAAAACGGATGAAGGTTTTGGAAACAGGCAGGTGCATATGCGCACAATCTCTCCGGCCCGCAGTATCGGTGATTACTGCACCCAGGGAATGCTCACGAAGAAATTCAAATAATTCTTTAGTAGTTTCTTTATCTGAAAACCACGCAGGATGTCGCACTTCCAGGAAATATTGGATGTCTCCAGGTAAAGTGGTTAAGAACGAAATCAATTCCGCCTTTCGCCTGGGTGTAAATTTTTCATTGACCTGGATAAATACCGGTCCAAGATGTTTTCCAAAAGCCTGGATACCGCGAAAGAATTCATTTGTAAGAAAGGGTTTGGCATTGAGCTTTGCGGCGTGTGTCGTTCCCTTGTACATTTTCGGACAAAACAGGAAATCCTTTTTGCCAGCAAATGCCGCCCATTTGCGAATACCTATCGGGCCATATAGTTTATGATGCGTAGCATTTAACTCGATGGAATTGTAATGATCAACATAAAACTTTAGAAAGTCCTTTTCACGTGTCCGGGGAGGATATAATGTTCCTACCCAGTCCGGCCTGCCCCATTTGGCACAGCCGACATATATTTTTGGATTCTTAAGCGCCTTCCCTTTTAATACTTTTTTATTGAACGCTGGTTCTTCAGGCAAATCAAAGTTGATTTTTTTCAACTCTTTTTCCGGCACACGTCCAAACTCCATAAAGCAAAAAATTAATGCCATTAAAGGTAGCACAGTTCCGTTCCATAGTCCTAATAAAATTAGTGGTAGTTGTTATGACTTGGCGATCACCACGTGGAAAACATCTACAACAAAGCTGCGCTTTAAAACAAAAAATATAATTTACATGCTGATGAAATACCTATTACTATTTTTTCTCGTTGGAGCATTTGAAGTGCATGCGCAACAGAGACCAAACATCCTGTTTATCATGAGCGATGACCATGATAATGATGCTATCAGCGCTTACAACAAACAATTTGTGGAAACACCCAATATCGACAGGCTCGCAAAAGAAGGAATGAAATTCAACCGGGCCTTTGTCGGTAATTCTATTTGTGCACCTGCGAGGGCTACCTTACTTACAGGACAACACTCCCACAAGAATGGAGTAATCGACAACCGCACACGGTTCGATTCATCTAAAACTACTATAGCGCATCTGTTAAGCCGTGCCGGGTACGAAACTGCACTCATCGGCAAATGGCACCTGCACTCCTATCCCGCGGGATTTGATTACTGGAGAATTCTGCCGGGTATGGGACAGTATTTTGATACCAGGATGATAACGATGAATGGCGACACTATAATTGAAAAGGGCTATTCTACAGATGTAATTACGGATGATGCGCTTCAATGGTTAAAACAAAGAAAAAGTGTAAAGCCTTTTGCACTCTTCCTGCATCACAAGGCACCACACCGCAATTTTGTTCCCGCATTGAAATACCTGGAACAGTATCATTCCAAAATTTTCCCGGAACCTTCCACTCTTTATAATGATACAACAGGCCATGGTGCCGCATGGCGCACACAAACGATGGCAATACTTCCGGATATGCGCTTATGCGCCGACCTGAAAGTAGACCCGGAATACTTAAAAGATATACCAGCTTTGAAACCCGATGCGGAAGATATAGCCACCTACAATGCAATCATGCGCAGGATGCCACCTGAACAACTTGCACGATTCAAAGAGATCTATGCAGAACGTGGTAGACTGGTTAGGGATAAAAAACTTTCCGGCAATGAACTACTGAAGTATAAATACCAGTGGTATATGCAGGATTATATCGCCTGTATTGCATCTATTGATGAAGGTGTAGGCCGTGTGTTGAAATACCTGGATGAACAAGCGTTGACCAACAACACAGTTGTGATGTACACCAGCGACCAGGGTTTTTACCTTGGCGAAAATGGGTGGTTTGATAAGCGGTTTGCTTATGACGTATCCATGCAAACACCGTTGTTGATCCGCTGGCCTGGACGTATCCGTGACGGGAGAGCGTCGAATGAGCTGGTGCAGAATATTGATTTTGCTCCGACCATCCTGGATTTTACAGGTGCCGAGGTGCCGGACTGGATGCAGGGTGAAAGTCTTTTGCCCATTCTAACCGACCCGCGTGAAAAATTGAGAAGGAAATATCTCTACTACCATTATTATGAGTTTGTGAAGGATCATACCGTGCTTCCACATCTTGCCATCAGGAGTGAACAGCACAAGCTGATCTATTTTTATACGGTAAATGAATGGGAATTGTATGATCTGCAAAAAGATCCGGGTGAACAAAAAAATATTATCAAATCAGCATCTCACCAACAGGTGATCGTGCAATTGAAAGCTGAATTGAAAAAATTGAGAGATCTCTATGATGATCACGAGGTAGCTGGTGATCTACATTAGTTGAAAATCTCATGCTGCGCCGCCGAGTGGTAAAAATTGTGGCACCTTAGAATTAGATAAAAGTTGTATCCAGTCGGAGACACCGAACGTGGGTACAACTTTTATCTTTTAGTTTTCATCTTATTTCTTCTACTGACAACACTATATCGTGCATTTAGTTTTTACAAAAGCCCTTGTGCTGTCGAACTTAAGTTTGGAAGGGTCCTTAAAGAATGAACTGTCATTCCTTACCACTATTTCTCCATTTGCTGGCCAAAGACTATTAGTGTGTAATTGCCAGGCCACCTGCCGCACCGACATTAGTCCTTCAGAGCGGAATAAATACCAACCGATTAATAGATCACCGGTGATTTCACCCTCAAATGTCCCATCATTACGGTCTTTTTCAAATAAATTATAACTAAGTGAGCCGGAGGCTGAACTGTCCTTTACCTGTACCTGGAATGAAGCTGTATCTCTTTTAGCGATCAAAGAATAGCAACCCGACAACAGCGTATCCGGCATACTGGACAGGCTGTCGACACGGCTAGTATCAGTTTGAACATTAGTACTTTCTATTTGACGGGTATTGCTGTTGCAGGCCAAAATAATTATTACACAGAGCAGCATACCGAGAAATATCTTCATAAAAAGTGATTTTGAATATTAGGCATGAAAAGTTTGTACCAAACTTGGGATCCCGTGTAGTTTTTTATACCTGATTCCAGGCTCCGCTTTCGTTGTGGCCTTCTGTCAGTCGTGTTCTTCGTGATGTCGTCTCACGCAGCGCCGCTGCGACGCCGCGTGAAATAATCTGGCATCTTGGGACAGAGAAGATATAGCAGGTCAAAGTATGCGACCATCGGCACTATTATCTATTAACTGTTCACTATTTTCTTTTTTCGAAGAGTATTTATCACCGTATTCGCTAATCAATTCGGCAACAAGCGCGGTCCATCCCGTTTGGTGACTGGCCCCTAATCCATTTCCGAGGTCGCCATGGAAGTATTCATAAAACAAGACAAGATGTTCATTTCCCGGACGCCGGTAAAACCAACTGTAGTTGCCGTAAAGTCGCCTTTTGCCATCGGCATCTTTTTCAAACAAACTGATCACTCTCCTGGTAAGTTCATTGGCAACCTCATTCAGGTTGATGCTTTTGCCCGACCCGGAAGGATATTCGACGAGTAATTCATCACCATAAAATTCCCCGTATTTACGAATGGACTGAATAATGAGAAAGTTAATCGGCATCCACACCGGTCCCCGCCAGTTGGAATTGCCGCCAAACATATCAGAGGTAGAATCACCCGGGTCATATTTAATGGTATAAATATTTCCTTCTACCGTCACCGAATAAGGATTGGTTTCATGGTATTTTGATAGTGCACGAATGCCTCCGTCCGAGAGAAATTCCGATTCGTCCAGCAACCGGATCAGCATGTCTATCAGGCGTTCCTTGGGAACCAGCGACAGTAATATTTCCCCATCCTTGCTACGCTCTTCATTGGGCCAGAACTTATTATTCTTCCTACGATAATTCTCGAACCAGTTGGTACGTTTTTTAAAATCAGGCAGGCTATCCATTACCTGTTTGCTAATAGTTGAAACCGCATATAATGGAGTAACGCCAACAACAGATTGAATCCTTAGCGGGATAGGAACTGCGTCGGTAACACATAGGATGTCGTAAAAAAAACGATCCTCTTCATTCCACAGTCCATGTTGATTCAACGATTCGGCGATAAGTACAAAATGTTCAAAGAATTTCGTTGCCGTATCCTCAAATGAGCGGTCATGCGTGGCAATCTCGAGTGCCATGTCCATCATGTCGAGTGCAAACGTGCCCATCCAACTGGTGCCGTCGGCCTGTTCCAGTTGCATTTCGCCGGGAAAATGAAAGCTTCGGTTAAACACACCGATATTATCCAGTCCGAGGAAACCTCCTTCAAAAATATTATTACCATTTACATCCTTGCGATTGATCCACCAGGTAAAATTGATGAGCAGTTTTTGAAAAACTTTCTTCAGGAAATCAATGTCGCCGGCACCTTTCTGTTTTTTTTCAATATGGTACACCTGCATGGCTGCCCATGCCTGTACAGGAGGGTTCACGTCGCTGAAGTTCCATTCGTACGAAGGAAGCTGCCCATCCGGTTTCATATACCATTCCCGCATTACCAGCAAAAGCTGGTGCTTGGCAAATGTGGGATCCACTACCGCCATGGATATACATTGAAATGCCAGGTCCCAGGCAGCATACCAGGGATATTCCCATTTATCGGGCATCATGATCACATCCTGGTTTTTCAGGTGCGTCCATTCATGATTACGTCCTCCCAGCCTTATCGGGCTTGTGTCTGTAATACCGTCGCTACCTGCAAGCCATCTTTCCACATCGAAATGATAATACTGTTTGCTCCACAATACACCCGCCAGTGCCTGCCTTTGTATCTGCGCCATATCCTCGCTCATACCTTTGGGGAGAATAGCAGCATAGAAGTCGTCGGCCTCGTGTTTTCTTTCCGTAAAAATATTTTTAAAGCCGGGTGCAAAGGCATTATCCTGTTCTTTGTTACAAAGCCTGCAATAAATGGTTTTGGTGGCACCCGCTGCCAACTTCATTTTATAGACCGGGGAAAATTTTGTTCCTGATTTCTTCTTCGATAGTTCGGTAAGATTTTCACCATTAATGATAGCATGATGAAAAGCGTCTTTCACAAATATTGATTCGTTGGGGATCCCGGAAACGACGGCGGTATTTGTTTCATTCTCGGTAAATAACACTTTGTCGGCTGCCTGGAAATAAAAAAAATAATCACCCAGCCGTTCATGTTCTGCCTTAACACCGGTTTTATTCAACTGGCTGATCGATGGCTTTTGTTTTAATGTGCCATTACTCCACCGGTTGTAAAACCATAAAGTCGGCAACACAGTAAGTTCTGCAGCCTTTGCAGACCTGTTGGTTATATCTATTTTAATAAAAATATCCTGCGCACTTTGCTTGGCATACGTAACAAGCACATCGAAGTATTCATTATCGTCGAAGACACCTGTATCCAGTATTTCAAATTCAGGATCCAGCTTGCTGCGTTTTTTATTTTCTTCCCTCAATTGCTCGTAAGGAAACGCCTGCTGGGGGTATTTATATAAATACTCCATATAGTAGTGCGTAGGAAGATTGTCGAGGTAGTAGTACAATTCTTTTACATCTTCCCCGTGATTGCCTTGTGGATTGCCAAGACCAAATAGTCGTTCCTTCAAAATGGGATCATTTCCATTCCAGAGGGCAACGCAGAAGCAAAGATTTCCAAAAAAATCAGACATGCCCGCCAGTCCGTCTTCACCCCATGTGTATGCCCGGCAATGAGAATGATCAAATGGGAAATAATGCCAGGCATCTCCGTGCACACTGTAATCTTCGCGCACCGTGCCCCATTGACGTTCGCTGAGGTAAGGTCCCCATTGTGCGAGGGGCACGGTCTTCGAAGCGTTTACGGCCAGGCGTTGATGTTCTGCTGTCATGATAATGTATGAAGCAATGAAGTTAAAATTTTAGAGGC